>JAIDPG010000082.1 GCA_029062865.1 Oscillospiraceae bacterium | reverse complement strand
TGTAAGAGCTGCTTTCATATAATATAATTTTGTCTTCCATTTTCCAACCTCCGATCTTCAACCTCTAAAATCTATTATATCACCTTATCGACTAATTTGCAAGTCCCTAAAAAATCACCAAAAAAATTCGCCGCAATAAGGGCAAATTCTCCGAAAAATACGCAAATATATATTGACAAACGCATAAAGATATGTTACAATATATAGGAATTGATAGAGGTGCGGATAAAAAGAGTAGCGCGGCGGATGTTCAACAGCAAAGGATGAGGAACATCGGGAGTTTTCGGAGGCGGCTGCGCGAAAGGTGATTCCGCCGAGGGGCGGCGCGTTCCGAAGCGCGCTTGTCTCGGTTGTGCGCGAAATACGCGTATGACTGTCATCGACTTGCTTGATGGAGCGCTATCGCATTTTTCTATAAAGCTCTGTACAGTTATGCCGATGAAAGAATTCTCATCGGTTTTTTTATTCTACACCAAAGAGAGGAAAACAACTATGGACAAGAAATTTAATGTTGGTATAATCGGCGCTACGGGAATGGTTGGTCAGCGCTTCGCGACGCTTTTGGAAAATCACCCGTGGTTCAACGTAACGGCGCTTGCGGCTTCTCCGCGTTCGGCGGGTAAGACCTACAAGGAGGCAGTCGGCTCGCGCTGGCTTATGGACACTCCGATGCCCGCGTCAATGGCGGATATTATCATAGACGACGCGACCGCGGATATTGAAAAGATCGTCACTAAGGTGGACTTCGTGTTCTGCGCGGTGGATATGAAAAAGGACGAGATAAAGGCTCTTGAGGAAGCTTATGCGAAGGCGGAGTGCCCGGTTATGTCGAACAACTCCGCGCATCGCTTCACACCCGACGTGCCGATGATAATCCCCGAGGTAAACGCCGACCACGCCGCGATTATCGAGGCACAGAGAAAGCGCCTCGGCACAAAGCGCGGGTTTATCTCAGTAAAGAGCAACTGTTCTATACAGAGCTATGTTCCGGCGCTTTCGCCGCTGAGAAAATTCGGCATTTCGGAGATACTCGCGTGCACCTATCAGGCAATAAGCGGTGCGGGCAAGACGTTTGAGACTTGGCCGGAAATGGTCGACAACCTCATTCCGTACATCGGCGGCGAGGAGGAGAAGTCCGAGCAGGAGCCGCTGAAGGTCTGGGGAAAGATCGAGGGCGGCGAGATCGTAAAGTGCGAAAAGCCGCAGATCACGACGCAGTGCCTGCGCGTGCCCGTTTCCAACGGGCACTTCGCGGCGGTTTTCGTAAGATTTGAGAACAAGCCGACTATCGAGGAGATAAAGAAGATCTGGGCGGAATACAAGGGCGAGCCGCAGGATCTGCAGCTCCCGAGCGCGCCGAAGCAGTTCCTCAACTACTTTGAGGAGGACAATATGCCGCAGGCAAAGCTCCACCGCAACCTTGAGGGCGGCATGGCGGTCTCTATCGGCAGACTTCGCCCCGATACGCAGTACGATTATAAGTTCGTGTGCCTGTCGCACAACACGCTGAGAGGCGCGGCGGGCGGCGCTGTTGAAATGGCGGAGCTGCTGGCGGCAAAGGGCTACCTTGATAAATAATTGACAATTTTACATTGTCAATTGTGAAACTAACGGGGGTATTTTATGAGTAATAAGACTATCTTCACGGGCTGCGCTACGGCTATCGCTACGCCGATGAACGCGGACGGC
>JAIDPG010000081.1 GCA_029062865.1 Oscillospiraceae bacterium | reverse complement strand
GCACAATAGCGTCGTCCTGCTTTTTCATCGCGGCGATTTTGTTCGGTATTCTATGGAACAAAGACCCTGCGTGGATAGTAAACACAATAATAGCCGCGTTTTGCGGGTTATTGATAGATGTGAGACATAAAGACAATATCAAGCGTTTAGCTAATCATAATGAGAAGAAGCTGGGAGAAAAAGCGAAGTAAAGGGGAAGTTTTATGGCTAGAGTAACGATTCTCGGCTGCGGTTACGGAACGGCGTTGGGAGTTCTGTATACGCACTACGGTCACGAGGTGACTACATGGACTAAATTTGAGGAGGAGGCGGAGCTGCTCCGCACAGAGCGCGAGCACAAGCGGCTGCTTCCGGGCGTGAAGCTCCCCGAGGCGCTGAAGGTAACGACCGACCCGACGTGCGTTTCGGGCGCGGATATCGTCGTCGTGTGCATTCCGTCGAAGTTCTACAGCGACGCGCTTACGGCGGTGAAGCCGTACATCGGCGAGCAGACCGTTATGGTAAACGCATCGAAAGGACTTGAGGAATCGACCGGGCGGCGGCTTTCCGAGCTTATCAAGCAGGAATTTCCGAAAAACCCCGTCGCGGTGATAACGGGACCCTGCCACGCGGAGGAGATAGCGCGGCTTATGCCGACGACGGAGGCGGTCGCGGCGTACGAGCCCGAAACCGCGGAGTATATCCAGAAAACGCTCTCCAACGAGCGCTATAGGATCTATCTCAACGATGATATTATAGGCTGCGAGCTCGGCGGTGTGCTTAAAAACCCGATCGCGTTAAGCTGCGGCATCGCGCGCGGAATGGGTCTCGGCGATAATACGATAGCCGCTATCATGACGCGTGGAATGACGGAAATAACGCGCCTCGGCGTGTCGTTCGGCGCAAACTGGAAAACCTTTACGGGAATGGCGGGCATCGGCGATTTGATCGTTACCTGCACTTCGGAGCATTCGCGGAACTTCCGCGCGGGGTATCTTATCGGCAAGGGCACTCCCGCCGCGGAGGCGGTCGCGCAGGTCGGAACGGTAGAGGGCTACACCAACGCGAAAACGGCGTATCGCTTGGCGCGGGAGCACAAGGTCGATACGCCGATTATCGAGCAGGTAGTGAAGATCTGCTACGAAAACGCCGTGCCAAGCGAGAGCATCAACGCGCTTATGAGCAGAGAAAGCAAGCACGAGAGGGAGCTTTTCTGGACGGACTGAAAAAACTTATTTTTTCTTTAACTTTTTTGCTTCCAAAACGAGCTTTGTTCTGCGCCTTTCAAGCGGAAATGCAAACCCTTTTTTCGTGTGTACTATTAACATAGGTATTTGACTTTAATTGTTAGTATTACTTGGTCCGGGGGTGCGCGCAATGACGCTGCGCGGCAACGCTGGGGGAGCGCGAGGGGAAGACCCGTAGGGG
>JAIDPG010000080.1 GCA_029062865.1 Oscillospiraceae bacterium | reverse complement strand
ATCTACACCTATTAAGTCGTCGGCATCGTCAGTTGTGTATCAGAGACAGTTACGCGAGATATATGATAGGCTCGGAGGAGCTGGAGCCCACGGACGGTTGGAATTACACGGCGCTTGGCGAGCTGCTCCTAAAAGAACCGAACGCCGATTGGAATAAGATCGCCGAGACGATCTGCGAGAGCTTTCTTACGGCAAGCGAAAAAAGCGAGCACGCAAGCCGCGTTACGCTTTCGGTCATCGAGCTTTCAAAAATCGACGATCTGCTTGTAAAGCTCAACGATTATTCGCGGGATCTGTGCGGGAATTTGACGACGCGGGAGCAGCTTGTCGAATTCAGAAAAACGCTTGAGACGGGGGAGCACTTCGGGAACGAAACCATCTGCGCCGGCTACGCAAACCGACTTGACCTCGGCGAGCTCGCAAACGCGGGCGGCGGAATTACGGATAAATCGGCGGCGGTTTTAAGCGCTCTGGACGCGGCAGTTGTCAGAAAAATCAACGGCGGCGGACATCCGACCGCCTCGGGGCTGACGATTTACTATCCGTTCGAGCCGTTCGGGACGGAGAACCTCCGCACGATCGCGGGGCTCGCGCAGTGTCCGTATTACATCGAGTTTATCGAAACAATGATGCTCTCCGCTTCGCCGGCGTTTGACTACGCTAAACTGAAAACCGGAGAAGTCGCGGCGCTTTGCGTTGGCGAGATCGGCGGTGACAGCCCGCTTTGCGGGCGTTGGCGCGATCTCGGCGAGGACGCGATGGGCGGAAATGTCAGCGCGCTTGTGAAAACCGCGGGCGATTTCTCAATAACAAACGACGGGAAATACAAGTTTTCGATTACTCCCGAGACGCTCCGTTACGCGAAGAACGTCGGGCTGCGGATTTCGCGCAACAGACATTATAAAGAGGACGAGGATGACGAAGAGGAATTCATCGCGTACGGAAAGCAGCTTTGCCAAACCGCGGATTGGGAGGACGGAAGCTTTTCGGGCAAGTTCAACGGGTTCTGGATAATGTGGCCGAACAAAGAGCCGATTTCGATAAATCCCTACGAACGCGACGCGGACGGCGTTACATACGTCGCCGAGGTGCGCATAGAAAAGAAGCCCCGGGCGATAAGCGTTTTCGCGGATAGCGTCGGGAGAGCTTACCTTGACGGCTATTACAAATACGGCGAGGACGGCAGGTATACGCTCGAGCCAATTGAGGATGGCTCCACCTGCATATCCTTCCACGGCGTACACACCTACGGCGGCGCGGAGAAATATACGACACTTGACAATCAAATGGTCTTTGAGAACGACGCGCGGGTGATCTGCGATATGCTCCAAGACGACGAATATTATTGCTTTCTGGAGATAACCGACGTTTACGGAAACACGGTGCGTTCTCCTATCAGGGACTTTATCATTGCCGACGGGAAAATCGCGTTTAAATAAAAAACCGAACCGCAGTCGGGCAGCGATACGGAAGCTTTGACAATCGGCGGAATTTGCGCAATACTCCCGCTGCCATTATGGCAGCGGGAGTATTGCTGTTTTCTGACATAAAGCCTCATTTCCAAATAAAAGCAAAATATGTTGCAAAAGCATTTCAGATGTGGTATAATGCCTTATAGGAGGTGTTGTTATGGAACTGCGGGTTCTGAATTACTTTCTTATGGTCGCGAGGGAAGAAAACATAACAAAAGCCGCACAATTGCTTCACATAACCCAGCCAACGCTTTCACGGCAGCTGATGCAGCTTGAGGAGGAACTCGGCGTTAAGCTGTTCGACAGGAGCAGCCATCGGATCATTCTCACGAGCGAGGGAATGCTGTTAAAACGCCGCGCACAGGAAATGGTAACTCTTGCGGAGCGCACACGAAGCGAGCTCGAACAAAAAGAGGAAACCCTTTCGGGGCTTGTCGCTGTCGGAAGCGGCGAGCTGCAAAGCGTAAACGAGCTGTCGCGGCTTATCGCGGATTTTCGTGAAATTCACCCGCTTGTGACGTTCGATATTTACAGCGGGAATGCCGAGGAAATAAAATCGCGCATAGCGAACGGAACGCTTGACATCGGGCTTCTGCTGGAGCCCGTCGACACCTCAAAATACGAATTCATCCGCTTGAACACAAGAGAGCAGTGGGGCATACTCGCGCCCGAAAACTCGGATATCGCGAAAAAAGAATTTGTAACGTCAAACGATCTGGCAGGCTTACCTCTCATCACAACGGCAAGCGACCCGATACAGCACGAGCTTTCAAGCTGGTTCGGGGATAACGCGAAACAGATGAACGTCGTTTCTGTGTACAATCTTCTGTACAACAGCGCGATAATGGTGCAGAACGGCGTTGGCATCGCGCTTTGTCTGAGGCTTAATTGCAGTTATGACGGCCTGAGCTTTGTTCCGCTTTATCCTAAGCTGGAGTTTAGTTCGGTGCTTACGTGGAAGGACAGCCAGGTTTTTTCTCCCGCAACGACCGCGTTCATCGATTTTATCAAGAAATGCCCAAAGGGCATTATGTGAAATGCAAAATAGGCGTTGGACATTCGGAAAAAGACAGGTTATAATAGAGGTAAGAGACAGAAGCCTTACCTCTTTCTTCTTGCCTCTAATCTCTGAACAGGAAGCGATACGGTATGAATAAAGCAGAGGTCAGCGAACGTTATAATATTCCCATTGCCATATTGGACGAATACCGCGAGATGGGCTTATGCGACGCGGTTCGCATGGCGATGAGCGATTGGCAGTACGACGACCGCGATCTGGAGCGTCTCGGGATGATCATGGCGCTTCACGATATGGGATTCCAAAAGGACGAGGTGGAGTCGTATATGAAGCTGCTCTTACAGGGCGATTCCACGGAAAAAACGCGGATGAAAATGCTCGACGAGCTGCGCAAAAAGGCGCTTGACGAGATACATTTAAAAGAGCGCCAGCTTGAACGAATGGATTATCTACGGCACGAGATCCGCGAGAATCAAAAGAAAAAGAACAAATAGATGGGTATATCGTATGAGAAAGAATATCTGAAACGCTTTGGCGCTGTATTCCACGCCGCTCACCATAGTCGGCGCAATGACAGACGAAAAACCGAATTGGGTGTTGGTAGGACATCTCGGCATAATCGGACGTATTCGCCTATTATTTGGAAGAAAGCGGCGCGCCTGTCATAGAAGAAGCTCCCGTCGTTATGGAATGCTCCGTGGATGATGTTTACGAAACAAAGGGCTTTGAGTCCTTTATCTGCACGCTAGACAATGTTTATGCTGAGGAAACGGTGCTGAACGTTTCGGGAAAGATCGACTATCACACGTTAAAGCCCGTGCTTTTTGAAATGCCGACCTACGAGTATCTGAGGACGGGAGACGTCATCGGAAATTGCTTGTCGCCCGGCAAGGAATTAAAAGCGCAAAAAGAAAAGTGTCGAGGTAACGAAAATGAAAGTAGTTGTACTTGAGGGCAGTCCTCACAAGAACGGCTCGTCAAATCTTCTGGCGGAGCAGTTTATCAAGGGCGCAAAGGAGAGCGGACATTCCGTAACGGTGCTTGACGCGGCGCATATGGATATACACCCTTGTATCGGCTGCGGCAAATGCGGCATGAACGGCGAGTGCGTTCACAAGGACGATAACCGCGTTATCCGTGACGCGCTGCTTGATTTGAACAGGTCGGATATGGTCGTGTTCGTAACCCCGATTTACTATTTCGGAATGTCGGCGCAGCTCAAGGCGGTCATCGACCGGTTTTACAGCTATACGACGCGGCTTTCGGGAAAACATCTCAAAGCGGTGCTTATAACGGCGGCTTGGGATTCCAACGACGACGTGATGCCGTACACGGAAAATCATTACAAAAAGCTTTGCAGCTATATGAATTTCGAAAACGTCGGAACGGTGCTTGGCACGGGCTGCGGAACGCCCTCAATGACCAAAGGCACGATCCATATGCAGGCGGCTTATGAGCTTGGAAAATCAATATAGGAGCGTGAAAAAATGCAATACACAAAATTAGGCGGCACGGATATCGAAATATCCAAGCTGTGCATCGGCTGTATGAGCTTCGGAAAAGCCGGAACCATGCACGATTGGACGCTTGGCGAAAAAGAAAGCGAGGAGATCATAAAGCAAGCGCTTTCTCTCGGCATAAATTTCTTCGACACCGCCAACGGATATTCGGCGGGAACGAGCGAGGAATATCTCGGAAGGGCGATAAAAAACAACATTGCACGTGATAAAGTCGTTATCGCCTCAAAGGTTTATTTCAACGAGGGGCGGCTTTCAAAAAACGCGATTTTAAGAGAGATCGACGGCACTTTGGCGCGTCTCGGAACGGACTATCTCGATCTGTACATCATTCACCGCTTCGATTATGACACTCCCATCGAGGAAACGATGGAAGCGCTCGATCATTTGGTAAGGTGCGGAAAAGTACGGGCTATCGGCGCTTCGGCGATGTACGGTTATCAGTTCCACAATATGCAACTCGCCGCCGAAAAACACGGTTGGACTAAATTCTCGGCAATGGAAAACCACTACAATCTGTTGTACAGAGAGGACGAACGCGAGCTTATCCCGATCTGCAGGCAATTGGGCGTGTCGCTTATGCCGTACAGTCCGCTCGCGGGAGGTCATTTGTCGAGAGCGACCTGGCGCTCCGACACGCTGAGGAGCAAGACCGACAAGGTAGCCGCCGGCAAATATGACAGAATGGAACAGCAGGATATGCTCATCGTAGAGCGCGTAAAGGAATTGTCAGAAAAATACGGCTGCAAAATGTCGCAGATCGCCCTTGCGTGGCAGTGGGCAAAGGGCGTAGCTTCTCCGATTATCGGAGCTACAAAACCGCAGTATCTGGAGGACGCGGCAGGGGCGTTGGACGTAAAGCTGACAGACACCGATACCGCGTATCTGGAGGAGCTTTACGTTCCGCACCCCGTCGTCGGAGCGATAGACAAAAACCCCGAACAAGGCGTGATCCTGCTCGACGAGAAAAAATAAATTGAACGGAGGAACAAAAATGAAGAAAATTTTACTTGTAATTTTGTCGCTTTTTATGATAGTAATGCTTACGGCTTGCAGCGGCAATTCAAGCGAGCCGTCCGCGGGCGGAAATACGTCGACATCAAATTCCGAGCCCGCAAGCCGCCCCGACAGCGCCGTATCGGAAAACAACAACAGCTCCGAACCCGTTTCCGACAACAGCGCGATAAGTGACGGCAATTCCGCAAGCGACACCTCCTCGGACGCCAATTCCGATCAGCAGTCGGAGGACATAAGCAAAAAAGTGCTGGTCGCGTATTTCTCCGCAACCGGAACTACCAAGGCGCTCGCCGAATACGCCGCGGAAGCGATGAAAGCGGATATTTACGAGATAGCTCCGGCGCAGCCATACACGTCAGCCGATCTTAATTACAGCGACAAAAACAGCCGTTCCACAAAGGAAATGAACGATCCGAGCAGCCGTCCCGAGATAAACGGCAGCGTGTCGAATATGTCGGATTACGACATAATTTTTCTCGGTTATCCGATCTGGTGGGGCGAAGCGCCGCGCATTATCAACACGTTTATGGAAAGCTATGATTTTTCGGGAAAGACTATCGTCCCGTTCTGCACTTCAAGCAGCAGCGGCTTGGGCTCAAGCGCGAAAAACCTTCACTCGCTTTGCGCAGGCTCCGTTAACTGGCTCGACGGCGCGCGGCTTAGCGGCAGCACGTCACGCGGCGATATGGCGGCTTGGATAAACGGCCTCGGTCTTGATGTGACCGCGGAATGATCACCGATAAATTATTCCGAGAGGAAAATGATTATGAAAGCTAAACAGATCGTTAAACGGGCGCTCGATCTTGCGATGATAATTCTGCTGCCGCTTTTAATGGCGGAGATCTATACGCGGCAGGAGCTGCACGAGTGGCTCGGCGCGGGAATGGCGGCGTGTTTTATCGTACACGTTATTTTAAACGGCGATTGGCTCAAAAACCTCTTCAAGAGCGAATATTCCGCCGCGCGCAAACTTATGACAGCGGTGAATATTCTGCTCTGCCTGGACGTTCTGGCGCTGCTTGTAAGCGGCGTTATGATGAGCGGATTTGTGTTCGCGTGGTTGAATATAAACGGCGGGGCAATGTTCGCGCGGAGATTGCATTTGTTCGCGTCCTATTGGGGAATGATAATGATGTCCGCGCACCTGGGTCTGAATTTCGGCGCGGTAATGAGTTCCGCGAAAAAGCTGTTCAAGCTCGAAAAGAAAAACGCAGCTCGGACTTGGAGCTTACGCGGGATAGCGCTTGCTGCTTCGGGGTTCGGAGTGTACGCGATATTCTCGCAAAAAATTTACGATTATCTGTTTTTGAGAACGCATTTTGTGATGTTCGACGAAACAAAGCCAACGTTCGTTTTCTTCCTGGAAACAGCGGCGATGATGGTATTATTCGCGGCGGCTTTCTATTATTTACAGAGGCTGCTTGCAAAGATAAAGAGCGGAGATAAGGCGAAAAAAGCGCACAAATGGACGGCTTTTGCGGCTCCGTTGGCGGTCTGTATCGCGGTAATTATCGGGTTTAATTCGGGAGAAAGCTCTGCTCCGCCGTGGACGGTCGGCGATACCGACAATATTGATCCTTGGCAGAATTCCTTCTCTGAGGAGGTTACTTCATCGGTGAACACACCGCCGAATACTTCAAGTGCTGCTCCCGATGCCGAAGATGTTTCCGCCGATATAAATGACGGATTTGTTAAAATAACCGGCGGAACTTTTCGGATGGGAAGCCCCGAAACCGAGGATTGGCGCAGCGATGACGAAACGCTCCACACCGCAGTCGTCAGCGATTTTTTCATCAGTCCTTTTGAACTGACTCAAAAGGAATATTTTGAAATTACCGGCGAAGATCCGAGCAATTTTAAAGGCGATAATTTGCCGGTCGAAAATATATCTTGGTTTGAAGCGGTTTCATTTTGCAATTCTTTGAGCGAAAAAACGGGGCTTACTCCCGTTTATTCCATAAACGAAAACAGCGTATCGTGGAACAGAAGCGCGAACGGCTACCGCTTGCCGACCGAAGCGGAATGGGAATACGCCTGCCGCGCGGGAACGACAACTCCGTTCAACACGGAAAACTCTCCGAGCGCGGACGAGGCGAATTATTACGGACATTATCCGTATATGATCGAGGGCAATTATTTCACGCAGGGAAATCTTGAAACAAAGCCGGGGGTCTACCGTCAGACAACGCTCGCCGTTGACAGCTTCTCGCCGAATAAATTCGGGCTTTACAATATGCACGGCAATGTCGGCGAATGGACGTGGGATCTTTATGGCGAATACGGCGATGACGAAACCGATCCGACAGGCGCGGAAAGCGGAATACTTCGCGTTTACCGAGGCGGCGGCTGGAACGATTTCGCGAAAAATATGCGCAGTGCGTACCG
>JAIDPG010000008.1 GCA_029062865.1 Oscillospiraceae bacterium | reverse complement strand
CCCCTTTCCCCTCTCCCTACTCTCCCCCTTTGCCCGCTTTTTCGCGTGGCTTCGGGCGGCGAGACTGACTTGCCTCGGTTAGGAGTGGCGAAACTGTTTGTTTAGGTGGATTAAGTTAGGGTTTGCTGATACCGCGGTAACGCGCTCACGTTCGTGCGCAGGCTTGTCAAGGAAGTCTTTTCGCAGCGTTCATCGTTGGTGGCACGGTCAACGCGACCGCTTGCAGTAACAGCACATATCGGCGTTGCAGTTAAGGGGCATAACGCAAACAGCAGCACCCCCAGCGAATTTTAAATTTAAATCAGGAGGATATATGGCCACACGTAAAAAAATTACATTTGAGGATTATTTCTCAAAGAACACAAAGAAGTTTATAACGTTCGGCGAGACGTTCACGAATATTCTTAATGACAACGAGCTTATAAGCGCGTTGGCGCAGAAGGACCTTGAAAAGCTGGCAAAGGTCTGGAAGCTGGTGTTTGAGATGCTGATCGAGAACTCGCAGGACGGCGCTTCGGACAGGCTCTCGGAGCTTATCGGGGCGTATAAGGATATTGGGAATATCGGCAAGGTCGAAAAGGGGGAGGAGGAATGATTTTTTCGCCAAGGCAAGCGGAGGCAATGGCGCTGCTGAAGCGCCGGGAGCTTCGGCGGCTGAATGTTTTCGAGGGGAGCGTCCGCAGCGGAAAGACGTATGTGTCAATGATAATGTGGGCGTTCTGGATCGCGGGCTCGCCGAAGGATCGGGCGTATATGATGTGCGGCAAGACGCTCACGACGCTGAAAAGAAACGTTCTGGAGCCGCTTAAAGAGCTGCTCGGAGGGAGCTTTGAGTTCAGCATAACGAAAAAGGAGGGCGAGCTGTTCGGGCGGCGGATCTACTTTGAGGGCGCGGCGAACGCCGAGGCAGAAAGCAAGATACGCGGACTGACGCTTATGGGCGCGTATTGCGATGAGCTTTCGCTGTTCGACGAGGATTTTTTCGTAATGCTGCTGTCAAGGCTCTCGGAGGACGGCGCGAAGCTCTTCGCGACGACAAACCCCGATTGTCCGACGCATTGGCTTAAGCGCGATTATCTTGACAATCCAGCGGTGGATCTGCTCTCGATGAAATTCGCGCTGACGGATAACGTTTTCCTGCCGAAAAAGTACGTCGAGCAGCTAAAAAACGAGTTCGTCGGCGTGTTTTACGTGGGGTTTATTCTCGGAGAATGGGTCAGCGCTGAGGTAATGGTTTACGAGGGATTTTCAAACGACTGTATTCTCTCCGCGGACGAGCTTGATCGAAGATTAACGGAAAACAAGCTGATAACGGCGGTTATCGGCGTGGACTACGGCGGCAACGGCAGCGCTTCGGCGTTTGTGCTTGCGGGGCTCGACGCGGGGTTCAAAAATCTCTACGTTCTCGCGGAGTTCCACGACAAGCGAAACCGCTCCGCCGAGAGCCTTATCTCGAGCTTTAAGGAGTTTGTCGAAGCGCAGAAAAAGCGCTTTCCGATGCTGAATATTGCGTACTGCGACAGCGCCGAGCAGCTGCTTATCAAGAGCTTCCGCCAGGCGATCCGCGACACGGGCGTTGAGGTAAAAAACGCGCTGAAAAAGCCAATAAACACGCGGATAAATATGCTCAATCGGCTGATCGCGGCGAAGCGGTTTTACGTTTCGGCGGAGTGCCCGCACGTGATAGAAGCGCTGCGCGGCGCGGTCTGGGACGAGCGCCAGCTCCACAAGGACGTGCGCCTCGACAACGGCACGTCCGACATAGACAGCCTCGACGCGCTGGAATACGCGTTCGAGCGGTTTGAACGGCAGATGTTCCGCTTTTAGGCTTCGCAGCGATTTAAATTCCCCCGCCGAAGGCGGGGGAATTACGTTTTAACCGCTCCCAAACACTAACCTGCTCATTTTGACTTCTCCCCCAAATGTTGCGGCGGATTGATTTCAATTTAAATTTCAAAATTCTCTCACCGCTGCTCCGCTCGAGGGTCTGCGGAACGCTGACTCGCGCTCGCTCTGCAGCGCTGAGGGAACCGGTCAAAATTTTCTTCGAAAATTTTGACACTTTTTGAAATTTATGTCACCCCGGGAGGTGGCTTTTAGGTTGTACGCCCCATAACTTCCCCTCCGGTAGGCTGTTTTTAGTAGGTATGCCCCAAAATTGCAACGCCGACAGGCGGCTTTTAGTTGACAAAATCCCCGAATTGTTGTATAATAGTTGTATAAAAAGGGGCGCGCGGTTGGCGTGCTTTTGTGAGGGAAGCGATGATGAAGAATACGGAATTTTGCGATCTCCACCCGATCGTAAACCTCGCGTTTTTCGCGATGGTTATCGGCTTTTCGATGATTTTTATGCACCCCTTGGCGCTTGGCGTTTCGCTGGTCGGGGCGGTGTGCTTTTATATTCGTCTGCGCGGACGGCGTGGGGTTAGGCTTCTTGTGAAACTCGCGCTACCCGTGGCGCTTGTTACGGCATTGATCAACGCGCTGTTCAATCACCGCGGAGAAACGGTGCTCGAAAAGCTCCCGAACGGCTCTCCGATAACTCTCGAAAGCCTTTTGTACGGGCTCTCGGCGGCGGTGATGATGGCGGCGGTTTTGATTTGGTTCGCGAGCTTTTCGGTCGTGATGACCTCGGACAAGCTGACGTATCTGTTCGGGCGGCTCGTTCCGTCGCTTTCGCTGACGCTTTGCATGACGCTGAGGTTCGTGCCGCGTTTTATTGAGCAATTCGAGCGCGTACGCGAGGCGCGGCTTTGCGCGGGAAATCCCGCGGCGAGCTCTCCGAAGGGCAAGTTCAAGGAAGCGTTCGAGTGCTTTTCGGCGATGACGCTGTGGTCGCTCGAAGGCTCGGCGGAAACCGCGGACAGCATGAAGGCGCGCGGCTTTGGGCTTCGCGGGAGGACGGCGTTTGCGGTGTATCGCTTCACGCCGCGCGATGTCTGCGCGCTGATCTGGCTCGCCGCGTGCGCGGCGCTTGTGATAACCGCGGCGGCGCTCGGCTGCTTTAATTGGGATTTTTTCCCGAGCGTCAGCAAGCTCCCTGAAAATCCGCTCTCTTGCGCGGTTTTCGCGGCGTATCTCGCCGCGGTCCTCACGCCGATTTGGGTTGATATTGTGGAGGGAATTCGGCGGGGAGCGGCGAGGTGACGAAGCGCTCGAACCGCGTTCAATTAACATAAAAATAGCGGCTTTTTGAAGCCGAGTGTTAATACGATCGTCAAAAAAGCGGCTTGGTTTTTGTCGCGAAAGTGTGGCGTGAACGGCAAAATGGCAACTTGGAGGAAACCGATGGAAATCGTCAAGATAAACGGGCTCGATTTTCAATACGCAAACGGCGCGGAACCGGCTTTGCGCGGCGTTTCGCTGCGCGTCGCGGCGGGTGAGTTTGTCGTTGTCTGCGGGCGCTCCGGGAGCGGCAAAACCACGCTCCTGCGGCATCTCAAGCCGCAGCTCGCGCCGCGCGGAGAACGGCACGGCGAGATTCTTTTCAACGGCGAGCCGCTAAGTTCGCTTGACGAACGCTCAGCCGCCGCGAAAATCGGATTTGTGGCGCAGTATCCGGAGGGGCAGCTCGTAACCGACAGGGTCTGGCACGAGCTCGCGTTCGGCTTGGAGAGCCTCGGCGTGCCGACCAACGAGATCCGCCGCCGCGTCGCGGAGACGGCTTCGTTTTTCGGGCTTCACAAGCTGTTCCGTGAGGACACAGCCTCGCTTTCGGGCGGGCAGAAGCAGCTGCTGAACCTCGCCGCGGTAATGGTAACGCAGCCCGAGCTGTTGCTTCTCGACGAGCCCACAAGCCGCCTCGACCCTATTGCCGCTGCGGAATTCCTCGCGATGCTGGGGAAAATCAACGCCGAGCTCGGCACGACGGTAATCCTTACCGAGCACCGCCTTGAAGAGGCGTTGCCGCTTGCCTCGCGTGTAGTTGTAATGGAGCGCGGCGCGGTTGCTTGCGAGGGCGCGGCTGCCGATGTCGCGCGGCATTTGCAGGCGAGCGGCAGCGGATTGTTTCAGGCGATGCCCGCCGCGACGCGCGTTTGGGGCGAGCTCGGGGCTGCGGGGGAGTGCCCCGTTTCCGTCAATGAGGGGCGCGTTTTTTTGCGGGATTATTTGGATGAGCGCGGGGGAGCCGAAAGCGGTGAAACCTGCGGGGCGATAGGTGATTTGAGCGAAGACCGCGGCGAGCCCGGCGCTGTCGCGATCGAGCTTCGCGGCGCGTGGTTTTGCTATGAGCGCGGCGCGGAGGACGTGCTGCGCGGGTGCGATTTTCGGGCGCGGTTCGGGGAGATAGTCTGCGTGGTCGGCGGGAACGGCGCGGGGAAATCCACGCTGCTGCGGATTCTCGCGGGCGCAAAAAAGCCGCAGCGCGGCACTATCAAAAGAAATGGCAAGCGTAACGGCAGAGTGTGCCTGCTCCCGCAGGAGCCGCGTTTGCTGTTCTCGAAGAAGACGCTCGCGGAGGAATTGTTGTCGGAAAACGCGGAGAAAATCGCAAAACAATGCGGCATTTTCGAGCTCCTTGACCGCCACCCGTACGACCTCTCGGGCGGCGAAACGGCTCGCGCCGCGCTCGCGAAGCTGCTTATTTCCGAGCCGGAGATACTGCTTTTGGACGAGCCAACGAGCGGGCTTGACGCGGAGGCGAAAAGCGCCATCGCGGAGCTGCTCCGCGGGCTTGCGGACAGCGGCGCTTGCGTTGTTATCGTCAGTCACGACATCGAGTTCTGCGCCGGGGTCAGCACCCGCGCGGCGCTGTTTTTCGACGGCGCGATAGCCTCCGAGGGCACGCCGCGCGAGCTCTTCTCGGGGAACGCCTTCTACACGACCGCAGCGCACCGACTCTCCCGCGGCTTTGTCGACAACGCCGTCACCGTGGAGGACGTTGTTGAGGGGATTTTGGGGAGCCCGGTGAGCGCACCGTTCGGTGCTTCTTCGGGGAATTCGGGGAGCACCCGCCCCGCAAATCCCGCGCTCTGCGAGGCGTTTCCAAAAGGAGCGGGCGGGGAAATCGCCGGGAATTACGGCGGGGAAACCCTGCCGCCTCCCTCGGCTTCGCAGAAAACACCGAGCGAACGCGCCGAAACCGAACCCGATACCTATTATAATAGAAAAACCCCGATGTGGCGGAAAATTTGCTCGTTGGCGCTTGTTTGCCTTTGCGCCGCGGCTTGGTGGATCTGGGGACGCAAGCTCGACTTCAACGGGCTGCTTGGCGCGGGAGGCGTTACCTCCGCGGGTTGGCGTGTGTTCGCGGCGTTCGGGACGGGAATTCTCGCGCTGGTCGGAGCGGCGCTTCTTGTGCGCGGGGGAAAGCCGCTCGGCAAAACGGGCAAAACGCACAAAAACCCGCGCCCCCGAAAGGACGCGCTGAAATCGGCGCTTGTCGCTTTTGTGCTGATTGCCGCGGCGGCGGTGACGGTTTGGCTCGGCGTGACGGTTTTCCCGTCATATTACCTCACGGCGACGGCTATTATAATAGAATGCCTCGCGGCGTTTTTCGTCGCGGAGGAGCGCCATAGCTCCGCGCGGCGGCTTGCGGTGATCGCGGCGCTTTGCGCTTTGGGAGTTGCCGGGCGCGCTGCCTTTTTCTGGCTGCCGCAGGTGAAGCCCGTGCTCGCGATCGCGATCCTTGCGGGCGCGGGGCTTGGCGGAGAAGCCGGCTTCACGGTCGGGGCGGTGACAATGCTCGTTTCCAACATTATGTTCGGGCAAGGGATGTGGACGCCGTGGCAGATGTTCGCTGCGGGAACGTGCGGCTTGCTCGGCGGGCTGTTCTTCCACCGTCGATTTGCACAAAAACGCGCGGCTCTCGCGGCGTTCGGCGCGGCGGCGGCAATTATCGTTTACGGCGGTATCGTCAATCCCTCCGCGGCGTTTATCTGGGCTCGCGAGGCGCTCTCGCTCAACATCGTCGCGACATACTGGCTCACGGGACTTCCGTTCGACGCGGCGCACGCGTTCGGGACGGCGGCGTTTTTGTTGGTTTTATCCGAACCCATTCTCGGCGCGATTTCCCGAACACAAGCGGCAGAGCGCGATTAAAAAACTCCCCGACTAGCGGGGAGATTTTTTTGCGTGGATTTTTGTGCGTTCCGCACAATCGAGAACGTTCGGAAAGCACTCTCGGGGGATTGCTTGTTGTTAATAATCAACAAACCCAAATCTCCCCGAAAAAACATGCGCTTGAATTTGTATACAATTTACAAACCCCAAGCTCTCCGAAAAACTGACACGCCGAAATCCTCGAAAAATATTAGTGAAAAAGCCCCGCTTCGGCGGGGTTTTTATTCGTAAAAATTACCAACCCAAAAACTCCCCGAATTCTCAAAAAATTTTAATAACGTCGATTTTTGCGGAAATAATACAAATGAAAACCGAACGCAATTCCGCGTTTGGCGACTATAATAAGTATGAACTAGGAGGAAACAATTATGAAAACAAGAAAACTTTTAGCGGCTTCCACTGCCGCGCTGCTCGCGGCGGCTTCCGTCGGAGTTGTCGCTTTTGCCGAAACTCCCGAAGAAGAGGAAGAGAGCGGCGAGGTTGCAGGCGCAGCGGAGATAAAGTATGACAAGAACGGCATCTCGATCGGCGACGGCGTGAAGGCGTTTATCGATGGCACAAGCTCGAACAAGGCGTTCAAGAACTACAAGCTCGAGGCTTCCGAGGACGACGTTACCGCCGAGGATTCCGATGCTGACGCTGTTGTCGATGTTGAAAACTGCAACGTCATCAAGGACCTTAACGACGATCTTAAGGACGAGTTCGCCGAGATCAAGGCAAGCGACGTCAAGATATACAACATCACGCTTTCCAAGGGCATTTATCTGGAGGAAAAAGCCCCCGAGGCTATTACCCTTAAAGTAGAGATCCCGTTTGATGCGAAGGTTTATCACGTAAGCGGCGACAAGGTCGAGCTTTTGAAATCCAGCTCCCAGAAGCTTACGTCGGGTGGCTATGAGGTAACCTTTACAAGCAAGTCGTTCAGCGCGTTTATTTTCACGACCGCGAAGCTTGAAAACGCAAGCGCGGCAAGTGCTACCACATCTTCGACGACCTCTTCCGGCACTTCCGGCACGCAGACACCCGCGGCTCCCAACACCGGTATCGCTCTGGCGATAGCGCCGGTTCTCCTCGCGGCGACCGCGGTTTCCGTTGTTGCTTTGAAGAAAAAGCACGACTGATAAATTGATGATGATAAAGAATTCTCCCCGTTCCGCGGGGAGAATTTTTAATTTTGTAATCTTTTTGTAACCTTTAGACAAGTGGCTACACGACATCTGATGTAATTCGCGAAAACATTACCAAAATCGCCTAAATCTTATTGACAATGGGGCTTGAAACCGCTATAATAAAAACTGTAAACGGAAGCGCAATACCGCGCGGAGTTTACAAAAAAGAAAAAAGTATGACATAGGAGGAAAATGTTATGAAAACAAGAAAAATTTTGGCAGCTTCTACCGCTGCGCTGCTCGCTTTCGGTTCTGTAGCAGTTGTTGCTTCTGCAGCAGATGCTGGTGAAGATGACGCAACGCACTTTTCGGGCGTGACCTTTGCTTTCCAGACCAGCAAGGGTGCAAGCGACATTACGGATGACACGCTGGATTGGGACTCTCTTAAGAGCATTGTCAAGATAACCGCTACAGCGAGCAAGTCCGGCGCGGATGACGCAACGGTTGAGCTGGACGGCACGACTGCAGGCGAGGCTGATTCGAAGGCGTACAACATCACCGTTAGCAATACAAGCGGTAAGGTAACCGTTACCGTGGACTATAAGAAGGCTGCTGCGGATACCAAGTTCACCGGGTCTGCAAGCAAGTCTTACGACATCAATTACACCGCGGGCGATGTAGTAAGCCTTCAGGAGTCCGGCGGCGATACTCTGCATCTCGGCGCTGGCGTAACGGCTTCCGTAGACAAGAAGAACGTTGCGAAGATTTTCAAGGATTACAGCATTTCGGCTACAGAGTTGGACGTTGCGAGCTCCGGCGATTACGTAGACGTTGACAAGTCTGACGAGATCAAGGGTCTCAAGGACGAGCTGAAAGACCAGTTTGAGGAGTTCAAGGCTGAGAACGTTGCTACTTATAACATTCAGCTCTCGAGTGGAAAGGTTGTAAAGAGCGAGGCTCCCGGTAAGGTAACCATCAAGATCACGACCAGCTTTGAGCCCGACTATGTTTACCACGTAGTTGGCAACGAAGTAGAAATCATCAAGGGCGCTAAGTCTGAGAAGCTTACCGCTGGCGGTTATGAGACTACTTTCACCACCACTAAGTTCAGCCCGTTCATTCTCGTAAAGGGTGACAAGTTGACAGGTGTAGGCGTTTCCGATGAAGATCGCGATCCCGATGCAGTTAACGCCACTTCTTCCGCTGCTGCTTCCAACACTTCTGCTACTACTTCTAACGGCGGCACTACCACCAACCCCGACACCGGTATCGCTCTCGCGATCGCTCCCGTTGTTCTCGCGGCTGGCGCAGTTGCAGT
>JAIDPG010000079.1 GCA_029062865.1 Oscillospiraceae bacterium | reverse complement strand
GTTATAAATACCTCGTCGCGTTTAAGACCGCTTTTGCGGACTGCCGAGCCTACAGCCTCCTCATTCATATAGCTCTCCGCGGTGTCGATAAGACGATAGCCCGCGTTCAGCGCGTCAAGTACGCTCCGCTCGCACTGCTCGTGATCGGGCACCTGATAAACGCCGAACCCGACCATAGGCATTTTAATTCCGTTTGCCAGTGCTTTGTACTCCATAAAACTACCTCCTGTATGCGTTAATGATTTTGGGAAGACTATCCTTGCAGAAGTCTTTTATAATTTCCGTGTGTGATATTTTTCCGTCCGACATACACCACAGTGCGACAGCTCCGTAATATGCCGAAACGATCTGCAATGAAAGCGAAGCAACGGGCGTATCCGCTTGCAAATCCCCATTATCGACCGCATCTTGCAGACAACGCTCGACAAAACCTTTGTCGTAGCTTAATTTATCCATTCCGAGGGTATCGCCGTCAAGCGGTGAAGTAACGCTGCGATACCACTGCTGCGCGACCTGAAGTGTAGTATCTTCAATGATAACGGCAGAATCATTCAAAAAACGAGCTATTCTTTCGGCAGCGTCGGCGTTCTCATCGGAAGCCCTCTTTAGCGCCCGATCAAGATCTTCGTAGGCAATAACGGAGATAATGTCCTCCCTGCGCTTGAAATAAGTGTAGAACGTTCCCTTTGCCACGCCTGCCGTTTGCGTGATGTCATCTATGGACATTTCGTTGTACGGCTTGTTTTCCGACAGCTTTTTCACCGCGTCTATCAGCTTTTGTCTTGTTTCAAGAGCCGCTTCCTGCCTTTTTCCCATGATATACCTCCGTTCTCTGTATTTATTATATCACAATTACTGAATTTAGTCAATGACTAAATTCAATTTTCACATAAATTTCACATAACGCAGAAAGACACCCATGCACCGGATATCGTCATGTTCCGCTTTTCAACCTTTAGAATGCCCGTATAATGTGGCTCTCATCGCCCGGTATGGTTTTCATACTTTGCGATATTTGTAATGTGTGAAAACCACACAATTCCAAACGCAAATATTTCGTTCTAAAAGGGTTCGGAGTATGTTCAAATCTTTTTCGCAACAACTTTGGGAAACAAAAAACGCCTATGACTAACCTCTCGGTTGTGAGAAGTCACTCATAGGCGTTCTGCGCGATATGCATAAAATGGACTTGGAAAAATTTACATAGGGAGGGTTCACGGGTCGAATTTTGTTTGACGCTGCCATTTTCGTGTCGAAGATATCTACGGACGTGATTTCTGTTTTTCAAAAGATTTATGCCCACAATCGGCTTTGCACAGCCTTTTGTGGGCATAATGTCTTTTTGTCACAATATCATGATCTTATATATGACCATTTCTTTCCTATGGAGGAAGTTTGTGCGGTGTACGTGAGCAAACCTTTCTTCCGCCGCGTCCGTGCAGCGGTTTGTGCTTGCTCCTTGCGGCGTCCTGCCTCTGCCGTCAAGGCACAAACATATCTTCATTTCTTCTTTGTTTATTTGGGTGGAGGCAGCAAGCCGCCGGTTCTTACGAAGCCGCAAGAAACGGCGCATTCCGCAGTCCTGCAATTAAATCAAAAGACAACCCTTCCTTACGGACGAAGCCCCATACCGCCTTCAAGCGTAAGCGTCTCGCCCGTCATATACTTGAAATCGGGCGAAGCAAGCTGGACGCACACTCTGCCGATCTCCATCTCGGAGTTTCCGTAATGCCCCATCGGCGGCATATGAACGTTCGCCTTGAACGCGTCGGGATAAGCCTCCTCGAACTGCTCAAGCTGCGCCGTCCAGGCGAGCGGGCAGACGATATTGACATTGATCCCGTCTTTTCCCCATTCTGTCGCGGCTACTCTCGTCAGACCGCGGATCCCTTCCTTCGCGGCGGCATAGGAGCACTGTCCGAAGTTCCCAAACAGCCCCGCGCCGGAAGCGAAGTTGATGACCGAGCCCTTCGTCTCCTTTAAATAGGGGTAGCAGGCCTTCATATAATAGAAGGTCGCGTACAGACCCGAGAAAAGCGCAAGCTCGAACTGTTCCGTCGTGTGATCCGCGAGCGGAACGCCCGAAGCGGAGGCCTGCGCGTTATTGATCAGGACGTCGATCCTTCCGAACGTCTCAATCGTCCGGTCAATCACGTTTTTCACGACCGCCTCATTGTCGCTCCCCGCGCTTACGTCCGCCTGAACGGTAAGCACCTTTATGCCGTACAGTCTTTCCAGTTCTTCCTTCGCGTCCTCAAGTTTCTTGACGTTGCGTCCCGTAATAACGAGGTTCGCGCCGTCCTTCGCGTAAGCCGTGGCGATCCCGTAGCCGATCGAGCCGCAGCTCCCGTCCTTGAGGACAGCCCTCCCCGCGCCGGTAATGATTGCTGTTTTTCCTGTAAGATGTCCCATTTTATCCATTCCTTTCAAAATTTATTTTT
>JAIDPG010000078.1 GCA_029062865.1 Oscillospiraceae bacterium | reverse complement strand
CGCTGTATCCGCACATGTCGGTTTACGAAAACCTCGCGTTCGGCTTGACGCTGCAGGGCGTTGACGACGACGTTATCGAGCAGCGGGTTCTGAATACCGCGAAAATTCTTGGTCTTACGGAATACCTCGACAGAAAGCCGAGAGCTCTCTCCGGCGGTCAGAGACAGCGTGTCGCGGTCGGACGCGCAATTATCCGCAAGGTAGACATCTTCCTTATGGACGAACCGCTGTCGAACCTCGACGCGAAGCAGAGAGTTACAATGCGCTCCGAAATCACGCAGATCCACCGCGAAACGGGCGCTACGACGATCTACGTAACGCACGACCAGACGGAAGCTATGACAATGGCGGACAGAATAGTCGTTATGAAGGACGGCTATATTCAGCAGGTCGGCTCTCCGTACGACTTGTACTTCAACCCCGTGAATATGTTCGTCGCGGGCTTTATCGGCGAGCCGCCGATGAACTTCGTCGACGCAGTGCTTCTGGGCGGCAAAATGAGCGTTTGCAGCAAGGAGATGGATCTCACTCCGTTCTCCGATACGGAGGCTTATGAAAAGTACGTCGGCAACGACATCGCGCTGGCATTCCGCCCAGAGGCTATCAAGCTTTGCGCGAAGGAGAATGTCGAGAACGCGCTCAAATTCAAGTGCAGAGTAGAGCTCACCGAGCTCTTGGGCGACAACACAAACGTTTACGTTAATCTCGAGGACGGCTCGTCCGTTATCCTCAAGGTTGACCCGCACGACGCGCCCGAGGTCGACACCGACATCGAGTTCGCTATTCCGTACGAGAGCGTTTACCTCTTCGACAAGGAAACCGAGAAGCGCATTCCGCTAACCAAGTAATGAGCGGCTTGTCCACAGAAAGCTCAAGCAAGGTCAGCAAAAAGGACTTAAAACGCAGAGAATTTATTCTGAACGGCAACCCTATGATTGTCGTTCTGAATATTTCTTTGCCGTTAATGGCGCTTGGCGCTTTTTCGTATATAAGCAGCATTATCGACACCGTTGTCGTGTCGACAACGGACAACGACGCGCTTTCGGGCGTTGTTATGATATCACAGATAAAGCAGCTTATCACCGCACTTGGCGGAGGGTTCGCTACGGGAAGCTCGATAATAGTGTCAAGACTTATCGGGCGCGGCGAGTACGACAAAGCAAAAAAAGCCGCCAATACGACGATAGAGGTTTTCTTCTGCCTCGCGGCGCTGGTAATTACGGTTATTCAGTTCGCCGCGGTAGGAATTCTGAAGCTTGGCGGAATGACCCCCGAGATGATTGATATGGGCATCGGATATTTCCGCGTGCAGATCGTATCAATCGGCGTGGGGCTGTTCAACCAGGTGTTTATGGGCTTGGAAAAATCCCGCGGCGCTATGAAGAACATCACGTTTATCAACATTGCGTCGATGGCGCTGAAGCTTATGTTTACGATAATTTTTGTGAACGGGTTTCATTTGGGAACGGCGTGGGTCGCGGGCGGAACGCTCTGCGCGGATATCTGCGTGACGCTTTACGCGCTCGTGAATTTGTTTCGGAAAAATTATCTGTTCAAATTCAACAGAAAAAACACAATGTTCACAAAGGACTTCTTCAAGTCGCTTTGCAGCTTATCTATCCCCGTCTCTCTGGGGAAATTTGTTTTTTCGCTCGGGAAGGTGCTCGTAAACCGCCTGGGTATGCGCTATGAGGAAGCCGAGCCCGGAGCCGTCGGGGCGCTGGGCGTGTCAAACCAGATAAGCGGTTCGGTGACGCACCTTACGTCAGCCAGCGAGGACTCCGAAAGCTCAATCATAAGCTACAACCTGAGCAAAAAGCAATACTCGCGTATGATAAAGCTTTTTTTTTGCACACTTGCGCTGAACCTTACAATCTCGATTATAGGTTATATAATCCTCGTAGTTTTCAGCGAGCCGATTTCCGTGTTCTTCGCGGGAGACGGCGGCGCCCGCAAGGCGGCGCTTATCAAGAAGATATTCTCGTTTGAGCGTGTCGGCATCATCGCGCTGGCGGTGAATTCCTCGGTAAACGGCTTGATATACGGGCTGGGCTACACAAAGCTCTCGATGATCTGCAACCTTTCGAGGCTGTTTGTGTTCCGTATCCCGTCAATGCTGGTTATGATAAACTGCTTCCCGGATATGGGAGCGGAAAGCCTCGGTATCGCGATGCTGGTCTCCAACGTCGGGATAGGGCTGATGTCGGTGGTAATAGGCGTTGTGTGCCTGTTAAAAATAAAGCACCACAAAACCAAGGACAACGTAAAGATTTGATTTTTTGAGGTGGAACTATGAATGACCTGAACAGAAGCAATTATACTAATAGCAAGGAAAGACCCGTAAAGATTATGCAATTCGGCGAGGGCAATTTTTTGCGCGCGTTTGTCGACTGGATTTTGCAAAATCTTAACGACAGCGGCGTTATTAACTCCAATGTCGCGGTGGTTCAGCCGATGCCTATGGGCAGAGTTAAGGAGCTCGCCGAGCAGGACGGCTTGTACACTCTCTGCTTAGAGGGAATAGACAAGGGCGAAAAGGTGCAAAGCCGCCAGATCATCGATATTATCAGCGATTTTATCAATCCGTTTGAGGATTATCAGAAATTCCTGTCCTACGCGAAAAGCGAGGATCTGGAGATAATTGTTTCCAACACTACGGAAGCGGGCATCGCGCTGGATACTTCGGACACGGATCTCTCCGTTTGCCCGAAGAGCTTTCCCGGAAAGCTGCTCGCGCTGCTTAAGACAAGATACGACCACTTCAACGGCGACGCGAACAAGGGTCTCGCGATAATCCCGTGCGAGCTTATCGACCACAACGGCGACGAGCTGAAGAGAATTCTCATCGAGCTCGCGAAGATCTGCGGGCTTGACGAGGCGTTCATCACGTGGATGACGACCGCGAACCACTTCACAAGCACCTTGGTTGACAGAATCGTCCCCGGCTACCCGCGCGACACCGCCGAGGAGATCTGCCAAGCGACGGGATTTAAGGACAACAACATCGTCAAGGGCGAGATTTTCCACCTCTGGGTATTACAGAAGGAAGCGTTCGTGCAGAGTAAGCTCCCCGCGGACAAGTCGGGGCTGAACGTCATCTTCGCGGACGACATCACGCCGTACAAGCAGAGAAAGGTAAAGATCTTGAACGGCTCGCATACCGCAATGGTGCCCGTGGCGTACTTAAGCGGCATCGACACCGTTCGCGAGAGCGTTGAGGATAAGGACGTTGGGAAGTTTGTTCAAGGTCTCGTAAACGACGAGATCAAGCCCACGATCGACCTGCCGAAGGACGAAATGGACGCGTTTGCGAGCAGCGTCATCGAGCGCTTCTTGAACCCGTTTATCCGCCACGAGCTGATGTCTATCGCGCTGAATTCCACGACGAAATTCAAGACAAGATTGCTTCCGACATACAACGATTACAGAAAGAAATTCGGCAAGAGCCCGAAGCACATTCTGTTCTCGTTCGCATCGCTTGTCGTATTCTACAGAGGCAAGCGCGGCAGTGAGGACATCGCGCTGAACGACAGCCCGGAGTACCTCGACTTCTGGAAGAACCTCTGGACTAAGACGGACTACACCGACATCGCCAAGACCGCGCTCTGCCAAAAGGACATCTGGGAGCAGGACCTTGCGGCGGACGACGGGAACGTTGAGGCAGTCGCGAAGTATATCGAGAATATCGTAACAAACGGCGAGAGAGCGGCATTACAGGCATTTCTTTCGGAATGAAAGTAAATAAAAATATAAAAATACGGTGATGAATATGAAAAAAACGATACTGATTTCCCCGAACGACAGCGCGGCAGTCGCGCTCGCGCCCCTCAAAAAGGGCGAGGAGGCGGAGGGCGTTACCCTCGCCGAGGACGTTGAAAAGGGGCACAAATTCGCGCTTCGGGACATCAAAACGGGCGAGCACATCATAAAATACGGCAATGTGATCGGCAAGGCGACCGCCGACATCAAGGCGGGCGAGCATATTCACACTCACAATATGGCGACGAATTTGTCCGGCACGTTGGAGTATTCCTACAACAAAAAGGAAATTCCCGATCTGAGCGGCTTCAAAACCCGCATGGTGAACGTTTTCGAGCGCCCGAACGGCGAGGTCGGGATCCGCAACGAGCTTTGGATAATCCCGACGGTCGGCTGCGTGAATTCCCAAGCGCGCCTTATCGCGGCGGAGTTCCTCAAAAAGCATGGCGAGCTTAAAGGTATCGACGGCGTTTTCGCGTACACTCACCCCTACGGCTGCTCGCAGATCGGCGAGGATCACGAGCGCACGCGAATGATACTCCAGAGAATGGTAAAACATCCGAACTGCGGCGGCGCTTTGGTTCTCGGCTTGGGCTGCGAGAATAACCGCATGGATATTTTCAAGGAAACGCTCGGGAATTACAATAAGGAGCGCACCGAGTTCCTTATCGCACAGGACGTGGAGGACGAGATCGCCGAGGGAGTGAAGCTCCTCGAGAAACTCTACGAAGCGGCAAAGAACGATAAGCGCGTCGAGAAGGATCTTTCGTGCCTTAAGGTAGGCTTGAAATGCGGCGGCTCGGATGGGCTTTCGGGAATTACCGCGAACCCTCTTGTGGGGCGCTTCTCCGATTATATGGCGGGCATCGGCGGCACGACCGTGCTCACGGAGGTTCCCGAGATGTTCGGCGCGGAGCAGCTGCTTATGGACAGAGCAAAGGACGAGGAGACGTTCAACAAGATCGTAAAGCTCGTCAACGGCTTCAAGGAATACTACCAGAAGCACGACCAGCCCGTTTATGAGAATCCGTCTCCCGGAAACAAGGCGGGCGGAATCACGACGCTGGAGGACAAATCCCTCGGCTGCACGCAGAAATCGGGCGCGGGCGCGGTCTGCGACGTGCTGTTTGATGGCGACGCGCTCTCGGCTCACGGCTTGAATCTCTTGAACGGGCCCGGGAATGATATGGTCGCGGTTACGAATCTCGCGAGCGCGGGCTGCCACATGGTGCTGTTCACGACGGGCAGAGGCACGCCGTTCGGCGGGTTTGTACCGACGATAAAGATCTCGACAAACTCCGACCTCGCGAAGAGAAAAACCAACTGGATAGACTTTAACGCGGGCGGCATCGCCGAGGGCGAAACCTTTGAGGCAAAGCTCGAGCAGCTTGTCGACCTGATAGTCGAGACCGCCAACGGCAAGCAGACCGTCAACGAGCGTTATAACTCGCGGGATATTGCGATCTTTAAGACGGGGGTTACCCTCTAAAAGCAAAAGGCAAGTAATTCACAAGCCGCTGCGGATAAGCGGCGGCTTGATTTTTGCAAGCTGTCAGGCGGCTTGCTATCAAATAAAAGGAGACTGATACTGATGAAAAC
>JAIDPG010000077.1 GCA_029062865.1 Oscillospiraceae bacterium | reverse complement strand
AGATGTGTATATGAGAAAGTCCCGATACCGTGCGGGAGATCGGGGAAATGGCGTTTTTGGGCTGCGTGAATTTAAAGGAGATCGTGATCCCCGGTTCTGTTACGAAGATAGGCACGCGGGCGTTCTTCACAAACCCCGTCGCAAAGACGGCGACGCTTATTGTGGAGCAAGGCTCTTACGCGGAGGAATACTGCAAAAAGAACGGTGAAAAGTTTGCTTACGGAGTGAAAACATGACGGATAATGAAAAGCTCTACGCCGCGATCTTAAACGGCGAAAACGTCTCCGGCACGCTAGACGGCGATATCCGCGAGGCGCTTGTCCACGGACCGACCTGGTCGTCGAATTTCAACTTGGCGAGGTGGAATTACTACAAGCAGTTTTCCGACTTTGCGGAAAAGGCTTCTCCCGAGGAGTTCGCCGCCGTCGCCGAAAGGCTTTACAACGCCGTCGGGGAGAAGCTCTACAACAACATCGGCGAGTATCGCTATGGCGCTTATCGCGATTTGTTTTTCAAGCCCGTGTTCTTTGAGGCGCTGCTGAAATTCTTCGACGACAAGAAAATGCGCAAGCAGATGACAATGCAGGAGATAATCGACCAAAACAGCGTCACACTTCTGGAGATGTGTGCTCGTTACGGCTGGCTGAAGCTCCCGCGGATCCGCGACGCGATGATAGAATATTCGCAGAAGAAAAACCGCACCGAGTGCACGGCGTTCCTGCTCGATTTCAAGAACAAGAACTTTGACCTCGCCGAGGAGCGCGTTAAAGCCGAGAAGAAAGCAGAGCGGGAGCTCAACGCGAACCCGAATTCCGTAACCGCTCTTAAAAAGCTCTGGAGCTTTAAGGCAAAGGACAACGGGGAGCTTGTAATCACGGGTTACAAAGGAAATTCTGTCGTACTTGTTGTTCCCGCGGAGATTGGCGGGGCAAGAGTCACGGAAATTGGCGACTGGGCGCTGTCGCCGTATGCCCCGAGAATAAAGGAGCCCTCGCGGGATTTCCGCCGGACGATCACGAAAATCACTCTCCCTGAGGGCTTGCGGAAAATCGGCGAAAGCGCATTTAACGGGCTTGTGGCGCTTGAAGACGTCAATATCCCCGCAACCGTTGTAAGCATCGGAGAGTACGCGTTTTTGGACTGCAACGAGCTGAAAAGGTTTGTCATACCCGAGGGTGTCGTGAACATCGACGCAAACGCCTTTGCCGTTCACCGCGGCAAGAGCAAGCTGGAATACGTTCGGCTGCCGAGCACGCTCAAATATTTTCGGGAGGACTGCAAGTGGTGGCGCGTGTACCTTTTCCACGCGGACAGCTGTCCGAAGCTGGTCGTGGAGGTTCCCCGTGCGCCGCACGTGGAGGAGTTTTGCGAGCATAATAAGGTGACGTTCAGGTATTATGATGCGAAGTGAGCAAGAGGTGCGGGCAAAATGATATTGGCGGTTATAATTCCTTAATTTATGCTTGACTAACCATATCCCTAGGTGCTATAATGAAAAAAGCATCATAAAAATATAACGGGGGTGAGCGTGTGACGGAGCTTTTGGTCAAGCTTTTTGTTAAGGAGCGCGGCAATGTTGACGAGACCACTAACCGCGCTGCTTACGGAAAGCTCGCGGGGTGCGTCGGTATCGTTTGCAACCTGCTTTTGTGCGCAGGGAAGTTCTTCGCGGGGATCTTCTCGGGGAGCTTATCTGTTTCTGCGGACGCGGTGAACAACCTTTCGGACGCTTCGTCGAGCATCATCAGCCTTATCGGCTTCAAACTCTCCGAAAAATCCGCCGACCGCGAGCACCCCTACGGTCACGGGCGCTATGAATATCTCGCGGGGTTTATGGTCGCCGCGCTCATCATCGTCATCGGCGCGGAGCTCCTGCGTGACAGCGTGCTGAAGATCATCTCGCCGAGCGAGGTCCTGTTCGGCGTTTTGCCGATCGTTGTGCTTTCCGTTTCGATAATCGCCAAGCTGTGGCTTATGTTTTTTTATTTAAGCATCGCAAAACGGATAGGCTCGGACGCTTTGAAAGCCTCCGCGGCGGACAGCCGCAACGACGTTTTCTCCACCGCGGCGGTGCTTATCGCTTTGATAATCTCGCATTTTGCGGGATTTGAGCTCGACGGGATTATGGGCGCTGCCGTCGCGGTCGTGATTTTAGTCAGCGGCATCGGGCTTGTCCGCGACGCTATAAACCCACTGCTCGGCAAAGCTCCGAGCAAGGAGACTGTTGAGGATATCCGCCGAAAAATTCTCGCGTACAAGGGCGTTGTCGGAACGCACGACCTGATGATACACGACTACGGTCCGGGGCGGACGTTCGCTTCGGTGCACGTGGAAGTCCCCGCGGAGATGACGCTTGTCGAGTGCCACGACATCATTGACGGGATAGAGCGCGACTTCCTCGCAGACGGAATGAACCTGCTTGTTCACCCTGACCCCGTTTCCCAAAACGACGAGCTTTCGCTTGACGAGATCGTCCGTGAGATCGACGAGCGGATCACCGTGCACGACGTGCGGGCAGTCGGCGCGCCGAAGCCCCGCAGGGTAATTTTCGACTGCGTTATCCCGCCGGAGCTTGCCGATTCAAAAGGTGAGATAAAAGAGACGATAACAAAAAAACTCCGGGAAAAATTCCCGGAGTGCGAGGCGGTTATTACGTTTGACGAGGGTTTTTCGTTCAGGAGCCAAACATAGGAAATGCGTCAATTGCCGTTATCAATTTCCGCGCTCCGCGTTCTCGTCAACAAGCCTGAACCGTATCTCCTTCAAGGTCAGCCCGCTTCCGCCGAAGTACAGTCTGCACGCCACAAACCGCGAGAAAACCTTCTTGGGTTTGGTGATTTCTTTGACCTCGCCGCTTTTTCCAATCCCGCCGTTGAACGTAAACACCGCCGACGGAATTCCCGTTGTGAACAGCGTCACGGGGATTTGCGCCGTTTCGCTCAAAGCCGGATCGGGGATCGCCGCGAGCGTCACCTCATACAACCCGAACCTGTCAACGTCCAGCGCGAACACAAACGATCCGCCCTTTTCGGCGCTCACTCCGTCAAGCGGGATAGTAAGCTCGCCGTTCTTCGTCGGGATAAACTCCACGTCCTCGGCGGTGAAGCTGTCGGTTTCGTAGGGTCTGTTCACTATCTCAATGGGCTCCGCAATTCCGAGCAGTCTGTCCATTGCCCTTGTGTTCATCAGCATACGGCAGATGTTCTTGGCGTTCCGCCGGAGCTCGCCGCGCGTTAATGTCTCCGCTTCGAGCGAGGACAGCGTGTTGTCGCCGATCGTATTTTTTGACGAATCCGCGCAGACCATATAGACGTCGTTCTGCGCTCTTGCCATTGCCGCGAAGTTGTTAAGCGTCGGATCTTTTCCGCGCTCGTTAATCGCGCTCCACCAGTCCGTCATCACAAAGCCGTCAAAGCCCCATTCCCCGCGGAGGATTGTTGTACACAAATCGTAATTCCCCGCCGTCCACACGCCGTTTAAAGAGCCGTAGGTCGTCATAATCGTGCTTGCATTGCCCTCTTTCACGGCAATTTCAAAGCCCTTGAGATAGATCTCGCGGAGGGCTCTTTGGGAGATTACGCTGTCTATCGTGTGCCTTCCGGTTTCCTGATTATTTCCCGCGAAGTGCTTGATAGTGCCCGTGACCTTAGACTTGTGAAGTCCCTTGAGGATCGCCGCCGCCATTTTCCCCGTGACAAGCGGATCCTCGCTGAAATACTCGAAGTTGCGCCCGTTCAGCGGGTGACGGTGGATATTCATCCCCGGACCTAAGAGGCACTCGACGTTGTTCGCCGCGATTTCAATTCCCGCAAGCGTGTACAGCTCCTCGACAAGCTCCGTGTTGAACGTGCATGCGAGCATTGTGCCGTTCGGGAGAGAGAACGCCTTTGTGCCGCAGTCCAATCTCATTCCCGAGGGACCGTCGTCGCAGCACCCCGCGGGAATTCCGAATTTCTTCAACCGTGGTGTCACTCCTCCGAACGCCGAAGCCGTTCCGGGAGTGACCTGCGGGCTTCCCATTCCCTCGCCGCGGATTATGCAGGACAGATCCTCGTCGGAGAGCTGCGCTATAAACTCGTTCATTGTGCGCTTGCCGCTCTTCACGTCCGCGAGCTTAATGCCCTTATCTTCCGTTTGGGGAATTTCCTCGGGGAGATTTTCGGCGCGGCGCCTATCCATGTCAATTGTCGAAACCGGCACGCCCTCAAGCCTCTCGACGAGCTTCCCGCCGTCCAAAACGGGCTTTATCCGCTCGAATTCGAGAACGGGCGCAAGCGCTTCGGAGAGCTTTTTCGTTACAAAAGTCTCTCCCTGCGTGAACGAGAACACCTCACGCGCGCTCCGCGCGTCATTCCCGACATAGAATTTATACTCCCCCGCCTCGCGGACGAAGCAATTTCTGTTTCCGGTAACGCCGCTGTCATCAAAGCTCGCGAGCTCGTCAAGCGTTATTGTGAGCTTCAAGATCTGCGTTTCTCCCGGAGCGAGTTCTCTTGTTTTCGCAAACGCCGCGAGCTGTCTCACGGGCTGCCCGAGCTTGCCTTGCGGAGCTTCAAAATACACCTGCGCGACTTCCTTGCCGCTGTTCTCGCCAATGTTTTTTACGCTGATTTCAAACACTATATTCTCCGCGGATTGCTTTGTATCAACGCCGAGTTCAAACTTAGTGTAGCTCACTCCGAAGCCGAACGGATAGAGTACCTTTTCGGGCGCAAACGTCTCAAAGTAGCGATAGCCGACGTAAATGTCTTCGCAATAATACTCGCGCACAGTGTTCCCGAAGTGCTCCGCCGAGGGGTAGTCCGAAACGCTTTTCGCGATCGTGTCCGTCAGCTTGCCGTTCGGGCTCGTGTTCCCGACGAGCACGTCCGCCGTGCCGAGTCCGCCCATCATTCCGCCCTGCCAAGCGTACAAAACCGCGTCGGGCTTGACAAGCTCGACGAAGCTCATATCAATAATATTGCCGACATTCAGCGCGACGGTCATTTTCTTGAAATGGGCGCGGACGGTTTTCAGCATTTCGAGCTCCGTTGACGTGAGCCGATACGAACCCTCGGTGTCCGTCGCGTCCTGCTCCTCGCCCGCCGTTCTGCCGATAATGCAGAGCGCCGCGGGGGATTTTTCCGCCGCTCTCGCCGCCAGCTCGTCCGAAAGCGGCATTTCCCGCTGCGACCACGGCTCGCCGCCCCAGCCGATGCCGGGGTCGAGCGGGTTTTCCTTTTCCCAGTCGGCATAGGCGGCGCGGAGCTCCTCGTTCAGCGAAATGCCGCACTCCAGAAGTCCGTCGACGATCGAGTATACCCTATCGACATTCACCATGCCGCCCGAGCCCGTGCCGCTTTTGTAATAATGCTCCGCCATTCGCCCGAAAACCGCAAGGCTCTCGGCTTTGTCCAGCGGCAGAGCGCCGTTGTTCTCCAGAAGCACAATGCCCTCGGCGGCTGCGCTTCTTGCGGCTGATTCGTAGTGCTTCCAGTCCAGATTCATATTACCTCTCCAACTTTACAATAATACCTGTCATCTGTTTCAGTAGTCCGCATTCCTTCTCCACGACCGAATGATCCGCCCCTGCGTGCTGAGATCGTCGTCCGTCCAGCCCGAGAGCTTCGAGCAGCCGCTTCGGATAATGCTTGACGATTCGCCCTTGTTCGCGAGGTTCCAGCACATATAGCTGATGTTGTGCTCGTCGATGAGCGATTTCCACTTATTCGCTTCGCTTTCGTTCACCGCGCCGTTGCCCGAAGCGTCGCACATTCCGAACTCCGTTATGAAGATCGGAGCGCCGCTTCTTATCGCGTTTACCATTGTATTCCGCAAGCCGTCTCTGTGCGTGTCCGCGTAGAAATGCAGCGCGTACATCACATTATCGAACTGAAGCGGGTTTGCCGCAGGCTTGTCGACCTCCTGGCTCCACGTCGGCGTGCCGACGATTACTATGCTGTCCGGTGAATTCGCGCGGATTATGGGGATAACCTCGTTCGCATACGCGGCTATCTCAGACCACGAGGTCCCGCCATTGGGCTCGTTGCAGATCTCATAGATAACGTTCGGATAATCGGCGTAGCGGCTTGACATCTCGTCGAAGAACTTTTTCGCTTCTTCCTTATACGTCATGGGCGTCCTGTCGCCGAGCACGTGCCAGTCGATTATCACGTACATTCCGAGCTCCGTCGCGTACTCAACTCCATTATTGACAAGCCCCTTGAGCCACTGCTTGTCGCCGCCCGTGCAATAGCCGCTGTTTTCGCCGGAATACATCGCCAGACGAATACAGTTCGCACCCCAATCGTCGCGCAGGAACCGGAACGTGTCGTAGTTTATGTAGTCCGGGAACCAAGCGATGCCGTGCGTCGACATTCCGTAAAGCTGCATTTTGCTCCCGCTTTGGTCGACGAGATCGGTGCCCATGACCGAAAGCCAGCCGTGCCGATCCACCGCCGAGCCGTTTGACGAAACGGGCGGTTTCAGCGTGGGAGTGCTGGAGCTCGAGGAGTTTGCGGCAGTTGAGCTGCTTTGAACCGTGCTTTGAACCGCGGAACTGCTCTGTGGCGTGCTTTGAGAAGCACCCGGAGTGCTCTGAACAGGGTCGCTGTGCGGAGTTACGCTTGTAGATCCCCCCGTGCCGTCGGCGTTCGGGGGAACGATCAGCTTATACGAGCTGTGCGTTCTTATCGCCGCGCTTGACGAGCTTGTTGCGGAGCTTGTTGAACTCACCGTGCTTGTGGAGCTCGCAGAGCTTACGACAGAGGAGCTCTCCCCGCCGAGGGGGACCTCTTCCTTTTTGGCGCAGCCCGCAAGCATTGCAGCCGCGACAACAACCGCCGCTATTGATCTGAAAAATTTTCCGGTTTTCATCTTTGTCACCATACCTATCGTTTTGCTGAAATACCCATTAACCTCTATAGTAATTATACACCGTTTGCGGCGAGATGTCAAGGTAGTTATCGGAGAATAGTTGTTAGTTTTTCGGTGCGGCAGAACTACTTGATTTTTGCCGCGCCATATATTATGTTGGCTCTCTCCGCCGAAGGCGGGGGAGCTATTTTAAAATCCCACTTGATTTTTGCCGCCTCTTGTTGTATAATGTAATAAAGAGAAGAAACGGAGGTTTGGTTATGATAAGCTTTGAGTACACGATCACAGACGAAAACGGTCTCCACGCGCGGCTTGCGGGGACTTTGGCGCGAAAGGCTGCGGGGTATTCGAGCGCGGTGAAAATCGAGTGCGACGGAATGTCCGAAAACGCCGCGGAGCTCGTTCCCGTGATGTCTATGGATGTTCAGCAGGGAGACACCGTGAAAATCATCGCAGAGGGCGCGGATGAGGAAAAAGCCGCCGCCGAGCTTCAGCAAATGTTTACGGAGCTGTTTTAATCAGCGGGGATCTCCCCGCGGCGCCGGGAAAACAAAAAAATCAGCCCTATTTTAAGCAATATACAGGAGGAAAATATGAACATCTGGCACGATATTGACGAGGAGAGAATTTACCCGACCGATTTCGTTTCCGTAATCGAGATCTCTATGGGCAGCAATATGAAGTACGAGCTTGACAAGAAAACGGGAATGCTTACGCTGGACAGAGTGCTTTTCACCGCGACCTATTACCCGATGAACTACGGCTTTATCCCGCGCACATACGGCGATGACAACGACCCGCTTGACGTGCTGCTGCTCTGTTCGCAGCACATTCAGCCGATGACGCTTGTGCGCAGCTATCCGATAGGCGTTATGTATATGGTCGACAACGGCATGGGCGACGAGAAGATAATCGCCATTCCCTACAGCGATCCTACATACAATTACTACACCGACGTAAAGGAGCTTCCCAAGCACCTTTTCGAGGAGCTTCGGCACTTCTTCAGCGTGTATAAGCAGCTTGAGCACAAGCAGACTGACGTCAAGGAGTTCGGCGGACCTATCGAGGCGGTTGAGGTTATCCAGCGGGCGATAGAAAGATACAAAGAACACTTTGTCAAGTAACGGTTATAACGCGAGAAAAAACACGCCGTTATTCCACCCGCCGCAGGCATGGGAAATAACAAAAACAAATTGACTTCATATATACGGCTTGTTTCAAAATAAGCCGATCTCGGAGGTGAGAATTATGTTTTGCACTAATTGCGGAACCCGGCTTGAGGAGGGCTCGCGCTTTTGCACCAAGTGCGGCGAGCCCGCGGCGCAGGTTTTGACTGCCGCGGAGCTTAATCCCGCGCAGAAGGCGCTGCTCGTCGATACGCAAAGCCGTCAGAGAAAAGGTCACAAATTAGGCAAGGCGGCGCTTATTCTCGGGATAATCGCTATTGTCCTGTCGCTGGCGTTCGCGCCGTTTATTTATAAGATATTCTCGCGGCTCGACATGACAATGACGAGCGAGGAGTGGGTGATCGCGATTTTCACAGTGTTTATTTATCTGGCGATAAAAGTGTTAGCGCTTCTTGCAGAGGGTCTGGCTACGGCGAGCCTGTTTATAGTGCCATGTTTACTCATTCAGTTAACGGGCTTGACGCTCGCGATAGTCGGCAGGGCAGGATTTAAGGACAAAAAGCTTGCCACCCCCGCGATATTCGTAAACGCCGGCGGACTGCTGCTCCAGGTGATCATCATATCCATCTGCGTGCACGCGAGCGGAACGATCCCGATAAACTAATAAAAATCGCGCACGAAATACATAAAAAATCCCCCGCAGGGCGGGGGATTTATATTTGTTCAAACAGTTTCGCGCGGATGAACGGGTGACTTACGCGTGGATTTGGAAGCGTTATCAGCCCCCATTGCCCGAGGAAGTCATGGCCCTGCTTCCGCGTTTCGGGCGGGAGCGCCGCAAACACGTTCAGATATTCCGAGACGGCAGCGTTTTTCACGAGCTTTTCATCGAGCTCCTCCGCAAGAACCGCGAGCAGAATTGCTTTCAGGGTACGCGCGTCAAGCAGGTCGCTCTCGTTGCCGAAAATGATGTTCATCGCGTTGGAGTCGGCGACGCGGCTCTCTTCGAGGCAGCCGTTCAGAAACCCGTCAAAGCTTATGAAATCGGCGTTAAGCCCGTTCTCGCCGGACAGAAAGCGCTCGTGGTTTTCGGGGGTGTCCGCGGCGCCGTAAAACCGCAGCCATTCGTGATAGTCCGGGAAATCCGAGACTATCTGCCACGCAAAATCGCCGAAATATTTATTCGCCCAATACCGCATAGCCTTAGGAGGTCCGCCCGCGAAAACGACGCGTGTGCCGCCGAGCGCGTTTTCGTCAAGATCAAAAAGCTCATCAAACGCGTATTCAAGCCCCTCGATAACGCTGTCGCATTGAACGAGATAAGCGGGGTTGTCGATAAGGAACGTCCGCGGCTCGCGGGCTTTGACGCAATCCTCAATCCTATGAGCGAGCGAGAAGCATTCGAGCATTTCCATTGACTTAAAGTCATAATATTCCGCGTCGGGCAGAAAATCGGCAAGCTGTTTCAGGCAAATCGTCTTCCCGGTATTCCGTGCCCCATACAAAAACACAACCGCCCGCTCATCCGGAGCGTTCAGTACCTGATAATAAATGTCACGTTTGAATTCATATTTGTTAATCATAGATACACCTACCGGAAGAAAGATTTTTAAGAGGCATGAAGCAAGAAGATTTTTGCTGACTGTGACATCATTACCAAAAAGGTTTGAAGCCAAGCCGCCTATTGAAGCGGGTCAACCCCGCGTTGTTTTTGCGGTTCCGCGAAGCGGAATCGCGGACGAAGTCCGCGAAGCAAAAAACAATGCCATTGCGGTATGCACAAAATCCTCCTCGCGAAGCGAGGGGGATTTTGGCTTACTGCCATTGCGGTCTGCAAAAAACTCCCCTCGCGAAGCGAGGGGAGTTTTGCTGACTGGCACGCCTGAAGGGATTCGAACCCCTGACCCTCTGGTTCGTAGCCAGATACTCTATCCAGCTGAGCTACAGGCGCATACTGCCGCGGGTATTCCCGCAACAGTACTATTATAACACTTTCGGGCGAATTTGTCAAGGGGTTTTTGAAATTTCTTTAAAGAAAATCCCGGCAGCCGTTAAATCGGAGAATTATCGCTGCCTTCAGGGCTTTTGGTAGATGCTTTGCAGGCTTTCGGGCAGCTCCTCCCAGCCGACCTCGCACCACGAAAGAACCCCGCGCGTCGCCGTATATTCGAGCTTTAAAAACGCTTTGTCTTTCAGTATTTTATTCGTGCCAAATGTAATCTCCTTTTCTTTTCCGTGCGGCGTGTAGCTTTTGAGAGTGTAAAGATATTCCATACCGCCCGTAAGATCCACGACCCCTCCGTCGGAGTGGTTTTCCTTATATTTCAGATTGTCGATTTGTGTGTAGTAATCCGTCCTCGGCGGATTGATCACGAAAACCCATAAAGCGATCAAAACGGCGATGGCAGTGCCGATCCCGATAAATATTTTTTTCATAAGCTCCCACCTTCTCCCTGTGCCAATACTTGTTGAGCTTCGTTATCGGAAAGCTTGTCGTTGTCCCTCATAGCTTGCAGAACAAGCTCCAGCCGCTGCCGCGCGAGCTCGGGGCTTTCGTCGGGGGAGTAGACCGACGGCGCGTTCGGGAGCCCCGCAAGCATCGCGCACTCGTATTCCGAAAGCTCGGCGGGCGATTTTCCGAAGTAGCCGTGCGCCGCGTCGGTGATCCCATAGTAGTCGCTGCCGAAATAGATCGTGTTCACGTAGAGCTCAAAGATCTCGTTCTTGTCGAGCTCCTTTTCGAGGTCGAACGCCGCCCATACCTCGGCGAACTTCCGCTCAAGCTTCTTTTCCTGCGAGAACCAGACGTTCTTCGCGAGCTGCTGCGTTATCGTCGAGCCGCCCTGCTCGAGCGTCTGATTTTTGATGTCGTAAAGCGCGGCGCGGATTATCGACTTTACGTTTATCCCGCCGTGCGTGAAGAATCTCCTGTCCTCAACCGAGATCACCGCGTCTATGTAGAATTGCGGAAGCTCCTCAAACGGCGTGAAGCGCTCATCCGCGCGGAGGTTTTCCGCCGCCCGCGTTATGGAAAGATCCTTTTTCGCGCTGCTCCACATAACCGCGCCCTTTATCGCGAAGAACCCCGTAATGAGAATTACCAGCCCTATTAAGCCGAGGACTATCCACAGCGCGATTTTCAGAGCCTTCTTTTTCTTCATTGTGCCACCTCGCGTTTAACGGCGCGGCTGAACAACGTCGAGACCGCGACCTTCAGCATCACTCCCGCCGACCAGAAAAGCACGCCGGCAAGCACAAACGGAATAGAGAGAATTGTGAGAAATCTTTTCATAATGTTAGCCTCCTGTAAAGTCGCTTTTTCCTTTTCCCCGCCGGAGGCGGGGAAAAGGAAAATACAGCATGAATTATCCTACGATGTGTTGATAGCTTTTTGAGGTTATTTTATAGAACAGCACATATAAAAGCGCGAAAATGACGAATCCGATGAGCGTGACCATAGCGAACAGCCCCACGTTGTAGAAATCGAACATATTCAGCATCTTAGCGATCATCGAGAACGCGAACAGCATATGCACTCCCGCGGCGACAAGCGGCAGGAAGAACACCTTGAGCACCTGCGAGTTTATCGCGGACTTTATCTCGCGGTTCGTCATTCCGACCTTGCGGAGAATTTCAAACCGCGCCGCGTCCTCAAAGCCCTCGCTTATCTGCTTGTAGTACATAATAAGCGCCGCCGCCAGCGCGAACACGCCGCCGAGAAGAATTCCGAGGAACAGCAGACCGCCGTACAGCCCGTAATACTCGTCGACAAACGTCGCCTTTGTATCGATCCTCCAGCTGCCCGAGCCGAGGTGCATATTATTATAGGACGATTCAATTGTATCATACCACACTCCGTAAGGATTGTCAAGTCCCTCGTAAACCTCGTTCACCTCGTTGATGTCCTCGGAGATGTCAAAGCCGTATTCCACCTTGAAGTCCGCCATAACGATCGATTCATAGCCGTAGCCGTGCTCGCCGAGTCTTTCAGCTTCCTCGCGCGCTTCCCGCTCGCGTTGGTCGTTTATCGGCTTTATAATGTCATACTGCGCCTTGTACATCTTTCCCATAGTCTCGAGATCGCGGACGTATATCAGCGCGAAGTCCTCATGCGTGCGGAAGATCTTCTGCTCCACCGATGCCGGCGTTACGTCAATCGTCCGATAGGAAAGCTCCAGTTCGCCGAATTTTATAGTCGGCTTTGCGGTGATGCGCTTGTCTCCCGCCTCGAATATCGCGACCTCGTTGTCGCCGAGCGAGAGGTTCAGCGCTCTGATGTTCTCGTCCGCCTCGTCAAGCGGAATTACGGTGAAGTCCGTGCTAAGCTGAAAATCCTCTCCGGGGATCGAAAGATCAAGTCCCATAATGTCTGTTACGACATAGTGGGAAAGATACATAGAGCGCTTTACGGAAGCGTTCTGCGGCGTGTAGCCCCAGATCTCGACGCACTCGTTGACAACGGAGATCAGCCTGTCCGTTTGCAGCGTTTCGTCGTCGTACATCGTCACGGTGATGTCGTGCGGATAGCGCGTCTCAATATTGTCGGGTATTCCCGCGTAGAGCGACACCGTGCTTGATAGCGTCACCAAGACCATTGTCGACAGTATGCAGATAGAAGCAAGCCCAGCGCCGTTTTTGCGCATACGGAACGTCATCTGCGACACTGACACGAAATGATTTGTCTTGTAGTAATAGCGCTTGTTTTTCTGCAAAGCTCTGCAAAGCACGACGCTCCCCGCGATAAACAGCAGATATGTCGCGATGATTACGAGGATCACCGCGATGAAGAACAGCCCCATCGCCATTCCCGGGTCTTTAATGCGTATTGCCATAAAATACGCGAAACCGAGCAGCAGAAAGCCGATGACCGCGCCGGGAATGTTCGTTCTCGGCGGCTTCTCGCCCGTGCTCTCCGAGTGAAGAAGCTCAATAGGGCGCGAGAAGAAAAGCTGCCGCAGCGAGTTTATGAGTATCAGCACGAAAATCGCCGCGAAGAGAATAAGCGCGATTATAATGGAGATAGGGTCGATATAAAACTCAAAGTTCACGTTGCCGCGCAGCATTTTCATCGCGAGCATCTCCGCGAGTTTCGAGAACAGTACGCCGACGCCAAGCCCCAAAACCTCCGCGATAAGATACACGAAGATCGTCTCGCGGATGAGAATTTTCGCTATCTGCCGCTTGCCCAAGCCCAGAATGTTGTACAAGCCGAATTCCTTCTTGCGGCGTTTGATGAGAAACGAGTTTGTGTAGAACAGGAAGATCGCCGAGAAGAGCCCCATAACGACCATTCCGAATTGCAGTATCATCGACATTCCGCTGCCGCCCACCATTTGCCGAAGCATAGAATTGCCGCTTAGGAACGAGATGATGTAGAAGATAGCGATCATAAGCGCGGCGGTGAGGATAAACGGCACATAAGAGCGCCCGTTTTTGCGGATACCCGTCGCCGCGAGCCTTGAATACATTCCCGCCATTGCTTATCCCTCCTCCTCGACAGCTCCGCCGCCCGAAGCCATAACCGTAAGCGCGTCGGAGATCTTGCGGTACATCTGATCGACGGTCGAGCCCGCGCGGTAGATCTGGTGGAACACCGCGCCGTCGCGGATAAACAGCACCCTCTTCGCGTGAGCGGCGGCTTTCGTGGAGTGCGTAACCATAAGGATAGTCTGCCCGTTTGAGTTGATCCTCCCAAAGAGCTTCAGCAACTCATCGGACGATCTGCTGTCGAGCGCGCCCGTCGGTTCGTCTGCGAGCAGCATTTTCGGGTCGGTAATAATAGCCCTCGCGACGGCGGCACGCTGCTTCTGTCCGCCCGAGACCTCATACGGGAATTTAGACAGAATGTCCGCGATCCCAAGCGACCGCGCGACGGGCAGCAGCTTCTCCTCCATTCCGTCGTGCTTCATTCCGCGGAGAACGAGCGGCAGCAGGATATTATCCCGCAGCGAGAACGTGTCGAGCAGGTTGAACTCCTGAAATACAAATCCCAGATTATCCCGCCGGAACGCCGCTATCTCGCTTTCCTTTATCTTCGCCGTGTCGCGTCCGTCAAGGATAACGCTCCCCGCCGTCGGTCTGTCAAGCGCCGCGAGGATATTCAGCAGCGTCGTCTTGCCGGAGCCGCTTTCGCCCATTATCGCGATGAACTCCCCCTCCTCGGCGGTGAACGAAACGTTTTTCAGCGCCTCGACCTTATTCCCGCCGAACCGCCCGACATAGATTTTCTTTAAGCCGTTTACTTCAAGCAATGACATAATGTTTTTCCCCTTTTTGTGTTAAGATTATTTGTGAGCCTTGGCTTCTATATTCATTATAGCAGATGCCGAGGAATTTTTCCATAGATTTGTCTTACATTTGTCTTACATTTTTGTAAGATGGTCAGACCGCCGAGAAGCCCTCATCTGCGTTGTCAGCGGTTTGTCGGCAAACCGCTTCCCGGCATCCGAGGACTTCTCGGCGGTCTGAGGGCGCGGCGTTGTTTACCCTGCGTTTCTATGAATTCTCCCCGCCGGAAAAAAATTGCGCAAACCCCTTGACAAAGCTTAAAAAATATGTTATAATCTTAATGTTAAAGGCAATTCGCCGTTGACGTTTTTGGGGGTATAGCTCAGCTGGGAGAGCGCTTGCTTCGCATGTAAGAGGTCAGGGGTTCGAATCCCCTTATCTCCACCAGTCAGCAAAACTCCCCTCGCTTCGCGAGGGGAGTTTTTTGCAGACCGCAATGGCATTTGCGCACGCCGCAAGCGGCGCACGCAAACGCTCATTGCTAGCATTGTTTTTGCTTCGCGGACTTCGTCCGCGATTCCGCTTCGCGGAACCGCAAAAACAACGCGGTGCTGACACTTCGCGGGGAAGTGGCTGCGGGTCGTATTTCACGAGGGGCTCTTGCCTCTTGCCTCCGGCGGCTAAGACAACGCGGCGCAGTAAGCCAAAATCCCCCTCGCTTCGCGAGACCGCAAAAACAACGCGGTACTAACACTTCGCTTGTTGGCAGCTGCGGGTCGTTTCTTCGCGGCTTGAGGTCTTGCTTCTTAATTTCTTGCTTCTAAAAGGTGGTGACACTATGGCTTCGTCTGTTTCCGATAAGGTTAAAGACGGTCTCGCGCAGATGATCGCGGGGGACAGGGAGACTATTCATATTTATTACTCGGCGGCGGACGACTCCTGCGTTCAGCTCAGCGGCGAGGTTTTTCCCGATTTGACGGGCGGGCTTCTTGACTACCTCTCGGAGAGCGAGCTTGTTGAGGAGCAGTCGCGCTCCGTGCTCAAGGTTTTCTCCGCAAAGGTTGACGAGGGCGTGCAAAGCGGCACGAACGAGAACTCCGTTTCCACCGTTATTTCCATGAAGCTTCCGAACTCCGAGTCCGGCGAGTTCAAGCTCTGCCATCTGCACGGACTGTATCTGCGCGATGACGCGGGCAAAATCACCGCCATTCACTACAATATCCGCGCGTTTTCCCCTGCCGAGGAATTCAACCGCGACGTGCTGAAAATGTTCTCCTCGGACAAAAATCCCAAGTTGTATTCGGCGCGGTGCGCTAAGGTTATAAATGACAATCCCGACAAGGAAATCGCGTTCATTCAGTTCGACGTTGAGCGCTTCAAGCTTATCAACGAGAACTACGGCGTGGAAACGGGCGATGATCTTCTGCAATTCATCAACGACACGCTGGCGTTAGTCTGCACGGACGAGCAGCCGTTCTGCCGCCTCACCGCGGACGTGTTTATGATAGTCACCGTATTTGAGACGCGCGACACGCTTGTTGAGTTTATCCGCAAAATCGAGAGTATGCTTCTCGGCTTCCGCGGGCTGGAGTATCGGCTTGTGTTCGGCGTTTGCGTTGTTGAGGACCGCACGGCGCACACGCGCTCTCACGGAGACAACGCTTCTCTTGTAAGACAGCTCATCAAGGGCAACGCCCTTGAGAACATCGGCTTTTTCGAGAGCAATATGAAGGCGAAGCTCAAGAGCAAGAAGTCCATTGAGGACGATATGCGCAAGGCGCTTTTAAACGACGAGTTTGTGATGTATCTCCAGCCGAAGCACTCGATAAGCACGGGAAAGATTATCGGCGCAGAGGCGCTTGCGCGGTGGATCCACCCGACGCGCGGCATGGTCTCCCCCGCGGAGTTTATCCCCGTTTTCGAGGAAAATCGCTTTATAATCAAGCTCGACACGTTCATCTGGGAGGAGGCGTGCAAGCGTATCCGCGCGTGGATAGACGCGGGCATCGAGCCCGTGCCGATTTCCGTAAACATCTCGCGTGAATACATTCACACGTTCGAGGTAAAGACGACGCTGTTAAATCTTGTTGAGAAATACAATATCCCTATCTCGCTTCTGGAGCTTGAGATCACGGAATCCCTCGACAGCCAGGGCGTTGAGGAGATCGTCAAGGACATGAAGGCTTCGGGCTTCAAGATGCTTATGGACGACTTCGGCTCGGGCTATTCCTCGCTGAATATGCTGAAAAGCACGCCGTTTGACGTTCTGAAGATCGACAAGAGCTTCCTGGACGAGTTTATGGAAAGCGACCGCGGCAGAAAGATAATCGAGCATACTATTCTTATGTCACAGGACATCGGTCTCGACATAATTGCCGAGGGCGTTGAAACAAGCGAGCAGGCGCGGTTTTTGAGCGAATGCGGCTGCGACTCCGCGCAGGGCTTTTTCTACTCAAAGCCGCTGCCCGTTCCGGAATTTGACAAGGTTTTACTCGAAATAAATTCCAAATAAAAATCCCCCGCTTTGCGGGGGATTTTTCAGACTGTCGATAAACCCTCATCTACTTCGTCAACGGCTTGCTCGGCAGCCATTAGGCTAGCCGACAAGTTGTTTTGTCGCTCGTTTAAGGCGCGTTTATTCTTGCCTCTTGCCTCTAAATCTCTAGCCTCTGGCAGGCAGAGTTGCCGCCTCCGTCATAAGCGCCATATTCTTCTTGTCGTAGGACTTGTAGAAGCAGTTGAGAATTCTGTCGACAACGGACTCGGCGTTTTCCCCGGCGGGGTCGGTGATAACAACGAGATACTGCACGCTGCTGAAGCGGAACGTGATTATCGTTTCGTCCTTTGTGATGTCAATAGCGTTCTGGAGATATTCCATTGCCTCGTCGCGGTCGGAGACGGCGGGCGTTATGCCGAGCGTCGGTGTTACCGTGATAAGAACGAGCTGTATCTCGCCCTTCTTTTCGCGATAAATATTCCGCACAAGCTCGTAGATCTTCGCGACGCCGGGGTAATCCTGCTCGTATTCCGCGAGCTTCGAGTTGTCGCTGACGAGTTTGCCTATCATCTGCTCAAGGCGGTTGCCGCTTGAATACTCGCCGAAAACGCTCGCTTCCTTCTTATAAAGATAGCAGCCCTTCTTTTCGAGTTCCTTGATGTAGAACAGCGCCCTGTCGGCGGCGACGAGCAGCTTCTGGAAATCCCGCCCGACGTCCTTGGAAAGCGCCCCGCCTACGCAGATAAGATTGTTTTCGTATTCGGGAGCCCCGCGGAGCGTTTTGTTGATGCTGCCGCAGATGCTCGACATCAGCTCGTCGAGCGCGTTGTCCGTCGTAATTCCCGCCGCGAAGCACAAAAAGCTGCTTCCCGAGAACCGCGCGACGAGAAGCTCCTTATGCTCCGCAAGCGCCTCCGCAGTGGTTTGGATTATCCTGTCGCCCGCGACTATGCCGTGCTTTTCGTTTACGTCCTGCAAATTCGTTATATCAACGATAAACAGCCCGCCGTCCGTTTCGGCAAGCGCGAGGGATATTTCCTTTTCGCCGGAGCTTCGGCTGAGAAGCCCGGTGAGATAGTCGTGGTCGGTATCATACGAGCTGTTACCGAAGCCGATGACGCTTTGCAGCAGCGCGGCGCTCTGCTCGGCTATACCCTTTGTCGCGGACTCCGGAACGGCGTCGGGGCTGATCTCGTCGAATTTTCCGTCCTCTATCATCTTAACGAAAATTTCCGCGAGCTTCGGGTCAAATTGAATCCCGCTGAAGCGCTTTATTTCGTCGATGACTTTCTCATTGGTGAGGCGCTTTCTGTACACGCGGTTGCTTGTCATCGCGTCGTAGGCGTCCGCAAGCCCGATAATTCTCGCGACCTCGGGGATCTCCTCGCCCTTTAATCCCATAGGATAGCCGCGCCCGTCGTAGCGCTCGTGGTGGAACTTCGCGCCCTCGTCCATGCCGTCTATCATATTGTTTCCGCTGAGGATATTGCCGCCGATTTCGGCGTGCTTTCTCATCAGCGCGTATTCGTTATCGTTGAGCTTGCCGGGCTTGTTGAGGATAGAATCGGGGATTCCGATTTTTCCGATATCGTGCAGAAGCCCAATATATTTGACGTTTGAAACGCGTTCTTTGCTATATCCGATCTCCGCCGCGAGCATCGACGAATACTCCGCGACGCGGTAGGAGTGCCCCTTTGTGTACTCGTCCTTCGCGTCTATGATGTTCGCGATCGTCGTTATCGTCTGCAAGGTCACGCGCTCGAGCTGTGTCTGCTTGTCGTCAATCGACGCGATATATTCCGTGTTCTGCTTTACAATTTTATTATAAATTACGGACGCGATGTACGCGAAAATAAAGCAGAACAAAATCATTCCGATTTGAATTTCCACGTCCTTGATGTCGTCCGTCGTCACCATTCCTATAATAAAGAAGCGCACCACGCACGCGATATTCGCCGCCAGCGCCACGCTGCCCATTATCAGCACGAGCCGCGGCTGGTGATACAGCACAATAAGCGACAGCATCGGGATTATGTAGCCGTAGGTCATGATCGTGTTCGTGTTCAGCAGCACGAACGTGTACATCAAAAGATAGCCCGTTATCGCGAAATAGCGCAACTTGGTGCTCTTCGGGTTTTTGAGGAAGTAGACAAGGCAAGTCAGCGACGGTACGCCCAGCACCAAGTAGAACGGGATCATATAAGCCAAGTCGCGGTGCCCGCGCACAAGCTCGCCCGTATAAGTCGCCGACAAAACCACAACGATTGCCAGCCACCCTATCATCAAATACCTGTTGATCTTTCCGATCATTCTGTCCACAAAAAGCACTCCCTTACAATTTACTCTCGGTTTTGAAGAACAGTATATATGAATTATAACATATCGCAAGAGAATTTGTCAAGATATTTTTGTTCAAAAACCTCACGCTCCGCGGGAAGGGGGGAGGGGCGGGGGGACCCCCCCCCTTGCCCCGTTGGGGGGCGGCCCCCAAACAAATTTGGGTGCAAAAAACCCACCCCAGG
>JAIDPG010000076.1 GCA_029062865.1 Oscillospiraceae bacterium | reverse complement strand
GAAGTACAAGCACTACTCCCCAAAAGCCGATGTGTTTATCGTCAACGCGCACGGCAGGGCTTTTTCGGATTACGCGTTAAAGCGTGCCGAAACGGAGCGCAAGCTGATCGCCCTCGGCGCGGGAGTTTCCGAAAATGGCGTATTTCTTGATTACGGAAGCACGCCGGAGTTGCAGGCGCAGCGGCTGTTCGCTCTGCTGCGGCACTCCGATGAGATCGGCGCGAAAACTGTGCTTGTTGAGATCCCCGATACAAGCGGCGTGGGGCTGGCGGTGTATAACAGATTATTAAGAGCCGCGTCGTTCAGGATCATTGAGGTGGAATGATGAGCGAACTTATTGAGCTTGTAAAAAAAGCGTTTGAGAATGACGATTTCGCAGAGCTTTTGTGCGGGGAGAACGGTTACGCCATTGATGGCGACAGAAACATTCCGGGCGTTCCCGACGGGATACCGACCGATTTCGGGCGGGTCATCTCCGGGATATTCAGGCTGTATGAGCTTACCGATGACGAAAAAATTGCCGCGAAAACGAAAGAGGCGCTGCTTACGTTGATAGGCGGGTCACCGGAGCACGTTTGGTGCGCCTTTATGATAGTGAGCCCGTTGATTGGGAAGTATGAAAAGGGACGCGCGCCGTTTGAACTTGCAGACGAAGAAGTTGTCGTGTGGTTGAGAAAGGCACTTTACGCGAACGAGGACGAGCTTCGGCGGTGTAAACGTTGGCTGGGCGCGGGGTGCGAGGACGGATTGTGGCAGGAAATTCTGCGTATCGACGGGAATTACAAGGAAGATATGGGTGTTGGCGTGTTGGGAGAATAAAAATGTTAACTTTACCCAATATTAAGATAATAGGGCTTACCGGAATGAGCGGCGCGGGGAAATCCACGATGAGTATGCTGTTCGCGCTGAAGGGTTTCAAGATTATCAACTGCGACCGCATTGCCTATCAGACCTCGCAGAACGCCGTGTTTCTGGAGGAGCTGCAATGCCGCTTTCCCGAAAGGCTGCTCCTCGACGACGGCACGCTTGACCGCGCTAAGACTGCCGAGCTTATCTTCTCGGACAAGTCGAAGCTGGAGCTTTACGACAGTATTATTTTCCCGTATATCACGTATGAGGTTATGCGGCAGATTAGGGAAGCGGAAAGCAATATCGTGCTCGATGCGCCGACGCTTTTTGAAAGTAATCTTGATATGCTCTGTACGGAAATTGTCGGAGTTATCGCGGATAACGAGGTTTGCGTAGAAAGAATTACCGAACGCGACGGAATTTCCCCGGAAAGCGCAAGGGCAAGGCTCGCTTCGCAGCGCGACGGCGAATTCTTCAAAAAACGCTGCGGGATTATTATAGAGAACAACGGCGATTATCCGGATTTTCACGATAATGCCGAAAGACTGATAAAACAAATAGACAAATGAAAGGCAGACTATGACAGTAACCTACAGACGACGAAAGAAACGAACAGCGCCGCTTTTGATACCGATTTTGATAATCTCGCTGATATTGCTTGTGATAGGCGGATATTTCGGGTACAATAAGTATCTCGAAATCGCTTATCCGATCAAGTATCAGAGCTGGGTGGAAAAATACGCGGCGGAAAACCACCTTAACAAGTATTTCGTTTATGCCGTGATAAAGACGGAAAGCGGCTTTGATCCGAGCGCGGAATCCAACGTCGGAGCGCGCGGGCTTATGCAGATAATGGAGGACACGTTCGACTGGATAAAGTTCAAATTGGACGACGATAACGCTGTTTACGGAGATATGTACGACGCTCAGACGAATATCCGCTACGGCTGCTATCTGCTCGGCTACCTTATGGACGAGTTCGGCAGCGTCGAGGTCGCGGCGGCGGCGTATCACGCGGGGCGCGGGAATGTCAACAGCTGGCTTAGCGACAAGAAATATTCTGCGGACGGGGTTCATCTTGACAATATCCCGATATCCGATACCGCGCATTACGTCAACAAAATCACCAAGGCGATGAACAAATATATAAAGCTTTATGATAACACTACCTAAACGGTGTTTTCCCCGCCGGAAGCGTGGAAAACACAAAAAGCTGATTAAAAAGGAGAGAAAACAATGACTAAGAAAACCGAAAAATCCGAAAACAAGGCAAAGGAGCTCAAGGAAAAGCTCTTTATGCAGAAGAAAAACGCGTATCTCAGAATGACCGACGCGGAGATCAAAAAATGCGACAAGCTCTGCGAGGGCTATAAAAAGTTTCTCGACGCCTCCAAAACCGAGCGCGAGGCGACGGCGTTTATCGAAGACGAGGCAAAAAAGGCGGGCTTTGTTCCGTTCGACAAGAGCAAAAAATACAAGGCGGGCGACAAGGTTTACTACGTAAACCGCGATAAGGCGATAATCCTCGCGGTAGTCGGGAAAGAACCCATAGCGAACGGTGTGAACATCGTCGCGGCGCATATAGACAGCCCGCGCCTTGACCTCAAGCAAAATCCGCTGTTTGAAAAGGACGAGATCGGCTATTTCAAGACACATTACTACGGCGGGATCAAGAAGTATCAATGGCCTACTGTTCCGCTTTCCCTGCACGGCGTTATCGTCAAGGCTGACGGCTCGAAAATCACCGTGAGCATCGGCGAGGACGAAAACGACCCCGTGTTCTGCGTTTCCGATCTTCTCCCGCACCTCGCGCAAGCGCAGATGAAGCGCCCCGCGACGGAGATCGTCCGCGGCGAGGAGCTTAACATTATAATAGGCTCACGCCCGTTTAAGGACGACGAGGCAAGCGAGGCGGTAAAGCTCAATCTGATGATGATCTTAAACGAGAAGTACGGCATAACCGAGGCGGATTTCCTCTCGGCGGAGCTTGAAGCCGTGCCCGCGTTCAAGGCGAAGGACATCGGCTTTGACAGAAGCCTCGTCGGGGGCTACGGTCAGGACGACAGAGTTTGCGCTTATCCCGAGATGATGGCGATTTTGGGCGCGAAATCCATCCGCAGAACGGCTGTCTGCGTGCTCACCGATAAGGAAGAGATCGGATCGGACGGCAACACGGGGCTTAATTCCTCGTATATGAAGTATTTCATTGCCGATCTGGCGGCGACGTTCGGTGTGAAGTGCAGAGACGTGCTTTCAAAGTCGAAGTGCCTTTCCGCGGACGTAAACGCGGCTTACGACCCGACGTTCCCGGACGTTTTCGAGAGGAACAACGTAAGCGTGCTCAATGGCGGCGTTTGCGTTACGAAATACACCGGCTCCCGCGGAAAAAGCGGCACGTCGGACGCTTCGGCGGAATTCGTTGGCGAGGTTCGCGCGCTTTTGGATAAAAACGGCGTTATCTGGCAGACGGGTGAGCTCGGAAAGGTAGACAACGGCGGCGGCGGAACTGTCGCGATGTACGTTGCTAATCTCAACGTAGACACGATCGACGTGGGCGTTCCCGTGATGAGTATGCACGCGCCTTTTGAGATCACGGCAAAAGCGGACATCTGGGCGGCGTTCAGGGCGTTTGAGGCGTTTATCAAAGCGTAAAATTTCTGCTTGTTTTTCTCTGCCCCGCGCAGCGGAGCAGAGTGAAAGAAAAATCAGACAAATCACACTTTTTTGCGGAACGCATAAACTGCAAAAGAGGGTGAGAGTATGACTAAACGCAGAACGTTCCTGCATAAGCTCGGTATAAAGCTGATAGCCGTGGCGGCAATTCTTATCGGCGTGTTTGTTTTCGTTGAGGCGAGCTTCCGCCCGGTTATCGAAAAAGTAAACTCGATAGAATGCCATAAGGCGGTTTCGGACATCATCAACCGAGTTGTTCTTGATGAGCTTGAGATAATCGGCGCGGATTATTCCTCGCTTGTGACGCTTTCATTAAACAGCGGCGGTGATGTGACCTCGGTGCAAAGCAACATCGTGAACATCAACAGGCTGAAAACCTCCGTGGCGGATCGCGTCGAAAAGGAGATCGCGCGGCTTTCCGGGGTCGAGGTGAAAATCCCGATAGGAACTCTTTCGGGGCTTCAATTGCTCCACGGGAAAGGCTTTGATGTCGGAATGACGATAAAGCCGATAGGCTACGCTAAAACGGCGATAATCAGCGAGTTTTCCGAGGCGGGCTTAAACCAGACGCTGCACCGCATTGTTATCGAAATCACCGCCGAGGTGGACGCGGTTATCCCCGGCTTTGAAACGCGCGTTGAAGTCACCTCACAAATTATCGCCGCCGAGACCGTGATAGTCGGCAAGGTTCCCGATGCGTACACGCACGTTATTACAGGAGACAGCGGAGACATCGCGGGCTTGATCAACGATTACGGCGCGGACAATTTCTTATAAAAATACAGGAGAATGAAAAGTGGACATTAACGAAGCAAAAAAGCGGCTTTCGGAGCTTAAAGCCGTTATCGAAAAGGCAAACAGGAATTATTACGATCTCGACGCGCCGACCTTAGAGGACGACGAGTACGACGCGCTGATGCGCGAGCTGCGCGGTATCGAGCAGCAGTTCCCCGAGCTTCTCACGGCGGACAGTCCGTCGCAGAGAGTCGGCGGCACGGCGCAGAGCACGTTTGAAAAGGTAACTCACGCTGTCCAGATGGGCAGCTTGCAGGACGTTTTTGACGTTGACGAGGTAAAGGCGTTTGTGGAGCGCGTAAAGGAAGAGGGCGCGGGCGAGTTCACCGTAGAGCCGAAGATAGACGGCTTATCTGTCTCGCTCGTGTACGAAAACGGCGTTTTCACTCGCGGCGCGACGAGGGGAGACGGCTTCATCGGCGAGGACATCACGCCAAACCTCAAAACGATACGTTCCATTCCGCTTAATATCCCCGAAAAGCTCCCGCTTCTGGAAGTACGCGGCGAGGTCTATATGCCGAAAAAGAGTTTCGGCGAGCTCTGCGAATTGCAGGAAAAGAACGGCGAGCCGCTCCCGAAAAACCCGCGAAACGCCGCGGCGGGCTCTTTGCGGCAAAAGGACAGCAAGATCACCGCTTCGAGAAAGCTCGACATATTCTGCTTTAACATTCAGCGAGTTGAGGGCAGGGAGTTCAAATCGCACTCCGAGAGTTTGGAGTTTATCAAAAGCTCGGGATTTAAGGTAATTCCCGACATTCGCGTTTGCCATACCGCCGATGAGATTATCGAGCGAATTAACGAGATAGGGCAAATGAGGCAGTCGCTGCCTTTTGACATTGACGGCGCGGTCGTTAAAGTGAACGACCTCGCTTTGAGAAACGAGATCGGCGCGACTTCCAAGGTACCGAAGTGGGCGGTGGCGTTCAAATACCCGCCGGAGGAAAAGGAAACGACGCTGCGCTCTATCGAGATAAACGTCGGAAGAACGGGCGCGCTTACGCCCGTTGCGGTGTTCGACGCTGTTCAGCTTGCGGGAACGAGTGTTGCCCGCGCCGTTCTGCATAATCAGGATTTTATCTCGGAAAAGGACGTCCGCGTCGGCGACAGGATAATCGTCCGCAAGGCGGGGGATATAATCCCCGAGGTCGTTCGCTCCGTTTCCCATGCGGATAATTCCGAGCCGTATTTTATCCCCGACAAATGCCCCGTTTGCGGAGCGGCGGCGGTGCGCGACGAGGACGAGGCGGTGATTAGATGTCAGAACCCCGATTGCCCCGCGCAGCTTCTGCGCTCGCTGGAGCATTTCGCCTCCCGCCCCGCGATGAACATAGACGGCCTCGGAGAGGCGGTCGTTGAGCAGCTGGTAAGCGCCGAGCTTGTGCATACCGTCGCGGACTTGTACACCTTGGATTTAGAAAAGCTGACGGCGCTTGAGCGCTTCGGAACAAAATCCGCCGAAAATCTGCTGAAAGCTATCGAATACTCCAAGAAGAACGAGCCCGACCGCTTGATTTTCGCGCTGGGAATTCGCGGGATAGGGCAAAAGGCGGCGACGCTTTTGTGCCAGAAATTCGGCGATGTTGACAGCATTATGGCGGCAAGCGCGGAGGACATAGCGGCGATAGACGGCTTCGGCGAGATACTCGCGCAGTCGGTCTACAACGCAATGCGCGAGCCGCACCGCGTGAAGCTCATAGAGCGCTTGAAGGAGCTCGGCTTGAATATGACATACACAAGCAAGCAGGTGTCGGACAAGCTGAACGGCTTGACGTTCGTCCTCACGGGAACGCTCCCGACGCTGAAGCGCGACCAAGCCAAGGAAATGATCGAGCAGCGCGGCGGCAAGGTGAGCGGCTCGGTGTCGAAAAAGACAAGCTACGTTGTCGCGGGCGAGGAAGCCGGCAGCAAGCTCACCAAGGCGAACGAGCTGGGAATAACCGTTCTCACCGAGGAGCAGTTTTTGCAGATGATAGAGGGAGAGTGACGGAATGAAAAAAGTCTTATGTGCCGTTTTGGCGGCGGCTTTGGCTTGCGGGCTTTGCGGGTGCGGAAAAAAACAGCAAAGCTCGTTACCGACACGCGCCCCGCAAAGCGTGGCGAATAGCGGTTCTGCCGAGCCGAACAGCGTTACCCAAAGCGTATCTGAAGTAACTTCGGCAGAAACCTCCGTTAATGAAGCGCCGGCGGGCGGCTTTGACTGGGATAAAGCAATGAGCGAGTTTTACTTAAACGGTATCAAAATCGAGTATCCGTTTTCGGAAAGCAGTCTCGGCGAGGATTACGAGTTCGACGACGAACCGATCTACAATGATATCGGTGATTATCTTACTATTGTTGTTGACCACAAGGACTGCAGAGGATTGTGGTTCTTTGAGGCAAGATATAAGGGCGTTACAAAGGAGACATATAAACCCGATCTCGTACCCGACAGGATCTACAGCTTGTATCACCCAAGCGTTCAAGGTATAAAGGAAAAGACCCCAATGGAAGATGTTTACGCGCTTTGGGGCGAACCAGATGAAACCGAAGAAAGGAAGCACTACAATTCAGCTGTTTATTACGGAAAAAAGGAGGGGCAGAAGCTGTATATATATTTTGACAAAACCAAAGACAGAGTGGAGTTGATCGAGATTGATTTCACAAATATGACTGAACAAGGTGAGGAGACGTAATGAAAAGGGTTTTATGTGTTGTTTTGGCGGCGGCTTTGGCTTGCGGGCTTTGCGGGTGCGCTAAGAGCGAGGAAAGCTCTGCGCAGACAAGCGATGATCATAGTTCACCGCAGAGCCATGAGGAAAGTGTTATTCAAAGCGAAACGGAGAGCGCTACCGATGGAGAGGCGGTTTTTGACTTGGACAAAGCTGTCAAAAGCATAACCGTTTTCGGGCAGGAGGTTTCTTTGCCGTGTACGATAAATGATTTCGGCGAGAGTTTTTCGTTGAAAGAGGAGAACATGGCGACGGTCGGCGAATCCACTTCATGCGGTCTTTTGTATCAGGGGAAGTCAATCGGAACGGCGACCTTTGAGGACTACGGCGGCGATTTAAAATCCGTGTCGATAACCAGTTTATCATTAGGTTTCATCGCCACAGATCACGGCGTGACGGGCGAATTAAGGGAAAAGCTATATGAACAGCGTGGCTGGTACAGCGGTTTGATTGAAACAGAGATCGCGGGGCTATCCTTTGATTCTACTGTATCCGATGCGGAGAAGATTTTTGGAGCACCTGTAAAAAACGAGGGCGACAGCGTGACGTTTGAAGCGGAGAACGACGTTGCCTACATGACGGTTGAATTTTATTGTGGAAGTGTAAATTATATTCGAGTAAGTTTGAAAGGAGAAACAGAAAATGAGCATTGATGTTAAACATCTCGCAAAGCTCGCCCGTCTTCGCATAGAGGACGACAAGCTTGCGAAATTTGAGAAGGATATGGAGAGCATAGTTTCAATGGTGGAGCAGCTCCCCGAGGTTAGCGGAGACGCGTCGGGATTAGACCCCGACCACCCGATGAAGCTCCGCGAGGACATAGAAGGCACGGACAAGCTCACGCGCAGCGAGCTTCTGGCGAATGCGCCGAAAATGCAGGCGGGGTGCGTTGTCGTGCCTAAGACAGTAGAATAATCAAGGGGGATAACCGAAAATGGAACTTTACGAATATTCGGCTCACGAGCTGTCGAAAATGCTTTCCGAGACGAAATGCAGCAGCGAGGAGCTTACAAAGTCCGTGCTCGAAAGAGTTAAGGCAACGGAGGACAAGGTCGGAGCTTATCTGTCCGTTTGCGAGGAGCGTGCGCTTGCCAAAGCGCGCGATGTCGATGAAAAGCGCGTTAAGGAAACGCTTCACCCGCTGGCGGGAATACCTATCGGTATCAAGGACAACATCAGCACAAAGGACTGGCTCACCACCTGCGCCTCTAAGATGCTGTATAACTATGTTCCGCCGTTTGACGCGTTCGTTATGAAAAAGGTGAACGCCGCGGATATGGTAGTTACAGGCAAGCTGAATATGGACGAGTTTGCTATGGGCTCGTCCACGGAAAACTCTTATTTCAAGAAAACGCACAACCCACATAACCTTGACTGCGTTCCGGGCGGCTCTTCCGGCGGCTCGGCGGCGGCTGTTGCGGCGGGCTCGGCGGTGATCTCGCTCGGCTCGGACACGGGCGGCTCTATCAGAATGCCCGCGGCTTACTGCGGCGTTGTGGGGCTTAAGCCTACTTACGGGAGCGTTTCGCGGTATGGTCTTGTGGCGTTCGCAAGCTCGCTCGACCAGATAGGCCCGCTTGGGCGAAACGTTACCGACGCGGCGATGCTGTATTCCGTTATCTGCGGTCACGACAGCATGGACGCGACCTCGCAGGATCGCGAATATCCCGACTTCACAAAGCTTTTGAGCAGCGACGTAAAGGGCTTGAGGATCGGTATTCCCGAGGAGTATTACGGCGAGGGCGTGGATAATTCCGTCAAGGAGACCGTAATGAACGCGGTCAAGGAGCTTGAGAAAAAGGGCGCGGAGATTGTAAACATCAGCCTTCCGAGCACGAAATACGCGCTGAACGCGTATTACATCATTTCCTCCGCGGAGGCGAGCTCAAACCTCGCGAGGTTTGACGGCGTGAAGTACGGCTACCGCGCCGAGGACTTTACAGACCTCACCGATATGTACGAGAAGACAAGAAGCGAAGGCTTTGGCGACGAGGTAAAGCGCCGCATTATGCTCGGAACGTTCGTGCTGTCAAGCGGATTTTTCGACGCTTATTACAAAAAGGCGAAGCTCGTCGCGTTTGAGATCGTCAAGGAATTCAACGCGGCGTTTGAAAAGTGCGACGTTATCGCGACTCCCGCGACCCCCGCGACGGCGTTCAAGCTCGGCGAGAACATCGGCGACCCGACGAAGATGTACGCGGCGGATATATGCACCGTCACGGTGAACATCGCCGGACTTCCCGCGATAAGCGTGCCGTGCGGCAAGGTCAATAATATGCCCGTGGGCTTGCAGTTTATCGGGAAGAAGTTCGACGAGCAGACGCTATTAAATACCGCGCTTGCCGTCGAGGAGATCTACGGCGAGGCAAAGCCCGTAAACGTTTGATTATGAGTGATAAAGAATTAACGCCTGTAGAAAAGGTTCAGAGGCTGGAGCGCGCCGCGCTGAATTCTTCGCCGGAGGAAATAGCGCGGATCTACGCCGAGCTTGGCAAGGTGGAATTATCCGCGCGGGCTCTCGCTTTCGCGTTCAGGTTCCGCGATGTGGAGTGCGTAAAGGCGCTTGTCGAGAGCGGCGCGAGTCTTGATGTTCCGTTTACGAATTATATGATAAACACCTACGGAACGTATGGCGACGATTTTTGCGTAACGCTTCTGGAAAAATTCCCCAAACACGGAATAATGCTTTTTACCGTCGTGCCGACAATATTAAATTATCCATTCAAACTAGAAAATGGTACAGAGCCAAAACCACAGCCGTTTGAAAAACGCGCTGAAACTGTCCGCTATTTGATAAAGCACGGCGAAAAGGCGGGTTTTAGCGCAGGCGAGCTGTTGTTTTACGCAATTGTTTTCGAGGACGAAAAGATGACGGTGGAGCTGAAACGGCTCGGCGTGACGCTCACGGAAAAGCGCCGCCGTATGCTCACCGAAAAGAGCGGGCAAAACGACATTCTTATCTGGACAAGCTTCCTTGAAAGGAGCAAGACGGAGAGGTTTGTTCCCGCTTTAAGCCGACTGCAACGAGAACTCGGCGCGAAATTCCACAACACTAAAGGCATCTACGAGGCGATTTTCGACAAGCTCTACATCCCCGAAAACCTTAGGTTTTATCTGAAGAATTTCGATAAGCCCACGCCGAATCAAACCAATATCCTAAAGCTGATGATTGTCAAGAATTCAATCGCGGGGCTTGCGTTCGCGGAGAGCGTAGGCTGGCTAAAGCATCCGAAAAAGCGCGACGAGCTGATCGAGTACGCGTCTGAGCGTAACAGCACCGAATGTACGGCGTGGCTGCTGGACTTCAAAAACCGCACCGCCGACCTCGCCGCTGAGTGTGCCAAAGCCGAGAAAAAGCAGGAGCGCGAGCTTAACGCTTCTCCCGATTCCGTTTCCGTGTTAAAGACGCTTTGGAACTACAAGAAGCGCGAGGACGGCACGATCATCATAAACGGCTACAAGGGCGATCGAACGGAAATCGAGGTGCCCGCGAAAATCGGCAAAAGCCCCGTGACGGCAATAAAAAGTGAGGCGTTCTGTCCGTATCAGGGCGGAGTGATCAAAAAAACAAACGGGCGTTTCCTCAAAACGATAACAGAGATAACTCTTCCCGCAAGCGTTGTCGAAATCGGAGAAAAGGCGTTTGCGTATATTGATAATCTGACGGTGAAAGCGCCGCGCGGCTCTTTTGCTGAGAAATACTGCAAAGAACATAACATAAATTATATCCCGAAAGGAGATTAAAATGGAATACGAAACGATAGTAGGTCTTGAAGTCCACGCGGAGCTGAACACCAAGACCAAGATATACTGTAACTGCAAAAACGCGTTCGGGCTGGAAGTAAACACGCAGATCTGCCCGATCTGCACGGGTATGCCCGGAACTCTGCCGACGCTCAATGAAAAGGTTGTCGAGTACGCGGTGAAAATGGGTCACGCGACCAACTGCTCGATAAACAACGTCTGCAAGCAGGACAGAAAGAACTATTTTTACCCCGACCTGCCGAAGGCTTATCAGATCTCGCAGGCGGATATACCGCTTTGCGAGCACGGCTATGTTGATATAATGCTGAACGGCGAGGAAAAGCGCATCGGTATAACAAGAATTCACATTGAGGAGGACGCGGGCAAAATGCTCCATAACGACGCGTTCCAAGGTTCGCTTGTCGACTTCAACCGCTGCGGTGTGCCGCTTATCGAGATAGTTTCCGAGCCGGATATGCGCTCCAGTGCCGAGGCTAAGGCGTATCTCGATACGCTTAAGTCCATTCTACAGTACATCGACATTTCCGACTGCAAAATGGAGCAGGGCTCTATCCGCTGCGACGTGAACGTTTCCGTTCGCCCTAAGGGTTCAACGGAGTTCGGCAAGCGCGTTGAGATGAAGAACGTAAACAGCTTTTCGGGAGCGATGAGAGCGATTGACTACGAAGCAAACCGTCAGATAGAGGCGCTCGAGCGCGGCGAGGAGATAAACCAGGAGACCCGCCGCTGGGACGACCAGAAGGGCGTGAATGTTCTCTTGCGTACAAAAGAGGACGCGCAGGATTACCGCTATTTCCCCGAGCCCGACCTTTCGACGATCTATGTGCCGATTGAAAAGGTCGAGGCGCTGAAAAGCGAGATACCTGAGCTCCCGAACGCGAAGATAAAGCGTTATGTAAAGGAGCTCGGCTTAAACCAGACGGACGCGGAGCTTATCGCGGAAAATCTGCCGCGCTGCCGTCTGTTTGACGAGTGTATAAAGATATGCGGATATTTCGGGAAAGACAGCGTTTCGCCGAAAAATCTCAGCAACTGGATACTGGGCGACGTTTCAAAGTATATGAACGAAACGGGAAAAGACATCGCCGAAACACCGCTTGACGCAAATCTGCTCTGCAAGATCGTTGAGCTTATCGAGACCAAAGTGATCTCCAACACCTCGGGCAAGATAATCTTTGAGGAGATCATTGCGGGCAATACCGACATCGACAAGATCATCGAGGAAAAGGGCTTGAAGCAGATCTCGGACGATTCCGCTATCGAAAAGATCGTAAACGACGTGCTTGCCGCAAATCAGAAGTCCGTGGACGACTACCGCGGCGGCAAGACCAACGCGCTTGGGTTCCTTGTGGGGCAGTGCATGAAAGCGTCCAAGGGGCAGGCTAATCCCGCGAAGTGCAAGGAACTTGTACTGAAATATCTTAACGGTTAAAGGAGATATTTTGAATGGAAGCACGGGAATTGCCGGACGGATTATTTGAAACATTTTTGTGGGAGGTTGTGTCGGCGTATATCGAACAGCCGCGATTTCTTCCCGAAATGCTGCGCGATGTGAGCTATCTCGACAACAAGGACGAGATAATTTAAAAGGTCGACGGTATGGAGATAATTGATTCGGAGCCGCTCCAAATATTATATAGTGTCGCGGAAAACGGCAGAATTTCCTTCGGCTTTGAAATGCCGTTCGTTCTGGTCGCGAAATGCGGCATTGAACAGCTTTTGAGAATTACCGCAATAGCCGCGGGGAAGTGCTCGATCCCGGACGAGAACGACTTCGATTGGAGCGCGTTTGATTGGGACGATATGAACAAGCAGGAGCTTCTCGCGCACAAAGACCTCGCGGAGTTTTCGCTGCTTAGCTTTGAAGACGCGGAGTGCGATGATTTGACGGCTGTGTAAAATTCGTCGGAGGATTTGCTTATGTGGGGAGTTTGTCTTGATATTAACGCGCCCGAGCTGTTTCAGACGGTCGTTCAATATATCGAGAAAGATGAAAAAACGGCGGTGCTGATTTCTCCCGAAAATGATTACGCTCTCGCTTTGGAGAGCATAAAGCAGTTATCCGCGCCGCCCGAATTTGTTTACGGCGCGCGGGTATCCCCGTTAATTCGCCCTGAGATTGAGGGGAGTATTGCAAGGATATTTTGGCACTTCGATAAAAAACGCTATTACTACAAAATAGAGATAAACGGAGAGTTCAAAAGCAAGCGGTATTTTGCGGAGGAGCTTACGGAGGAATAACAGTATTATGGAACACGACATCACCTTGAATATACATTATTCCGCGCCCAAATGGGTGTGGGAAAAGATCTCGGCAGTTTACCGTTCTATGGAGTATTGGCGTGAAAACGATCCCGACGCTCCGTGTTGGAAAGGTGAGGATATTGATTTGTGGGCTTCGGTTGAGCCTGGTGGTATACAAATTGCGGGTACTATGCCCGAAAAGATATGGAATAAGTGGTATGGTGAGCTGAAAGAAAAACTTACCAAAGAGCTTGGATATGAGATTGGCGAACCCGAAGAGGGCATTGATTTTAAGTACGACTGGACTTGATGAACGAGGTGTACAATGGATGAGAAGCAGCTTTGAATCCAAAAGTACGGATTGAAGCACGAGGACAACGCGTGGTATTCCGACAAGGAAAACTCTCACAAGCACCTGATCTTCAAGGACGCGTTTTTCGAGCGCACCGATCTTATCGGGCTGCTGTTCCGCATAAACAAGCTCTGCATGGCAAAGGTAAAGTATTTTCGCGGAAATATCGAGAAGTTTGAACCGATGAGGTACGATTACAAAAAGGGATTTATCGCCGTTCCGCTTTGGGACGCGGATTTTCTGAAGCACCGTGCTTCGGGGTATGTCTTGGATTTCAGCTATTTGCAGACCATTACGGTGTATGACGATTTTGTGGCTTTGTGCCGCGAATTGGAGAGTTTTGAATAACGATTTTATGAGGTGATTTTATGGTAATTCTACCCGCAATAGACATTAAAGACGGCAACTGCGTGCGCTTATTCAAAGGCGATTATTCCACCGCCGAAAAGGTAGCGGACAATTTTCTCGACACGGCGAAATCCTTTGAAGCGGCGGGCGCGGAGTGGATACATATGGTTGACCTCGACGGAGCGAAAGAGGGCAGACCCGTCAACACGAAGATATACACCGACGTTGCCGAGCAGACGAGCTTAAAGGTCGAAGTCGGCGGCGGGATTCGCAATATCGATACTATTAACGAGTATCTTCAAATGGGAATAACGCGCGTTATCTTAGGCTCGGCGGCGCTGAAAAAACCGCAGCTTGTAATTGACGCGGTAGAGAAATTCGGGAGTGAAAAAATCGTCGTCGGAATTGACGCGAAAAACGGATTAGTCGCGACCGAGGGCTGGCTTGAGACCTCCGACGTGAACTACATCGACCTCGCGAACAAGATGATCTCATACGGTGTGAAGTACTTTATTTTCACGGACATTTCTAAGGACGGCACGCTTTCGGGTGTGAATGCCGAGCAGTTAAAGGCACTCTATGACGGCACGCCAAAGGACTGCAAGATCATCGCGAGCGGCGGCGTTAAGACCATCGAGGATATTAAGATCTGCAAGGGAATGGGCTTGTACGGCACTATCTGCGGCAAGAGCATTTACAGCGGCAGCCTTGACCTCGCCGAGGCTGTGCGGTACGCGGCAGATAAAAATGCGGGTTGATCCGAACGAATAGGGGGCATATGTATGACACGACAAGAATTTCTGGATTACGCGTTTGAGAACAACAGCTTTAACAAATGCGCAGTATGGAAAGAAAAAACATATCCGGAATGGGGTTTACAAAAAAGGCGGAGGCATGAACCATATGACAGAACCAAGTTGGAAAGGGAAATCCACGAAAAATACATTGGCGAAATAAACCCTGAAAAAATTCTTGATTTTTTGAGAATGTAGGAAGACTATCCTTTGAACGTACCGAGACTGTTTCGGGTGATGTTCTGAAGATAAGTATAAGATGGAAAAATTGGATTTGCCGGTGGGAAGATATAAATGCTGTCGTTGTTAGTGTAGGAGATCTTGAAAACTGCTCAGCTTTGATAAAAGGTTTTTATATGTCCGAAAACGGGAAGTTTTACGATTATGAGCACACCTTACTAGCCGATACCGAAGAGCAATTCTTTGATTATCTGACGACCGTTGAATTTGATTTCCACCCCGTAATTGCTGAGCGCACCTATAAAATGCTTAGATTTTTCGGGTGGTATGAGGGGCGGCGTGTCGATACTACCGCTTTTGAGCGTGAAATGCGGCGGCGCGGTATTGAGCTAACACAAAAACAGTTGGATTTTCTCAGTGAATTCAGTGGCCTTAATTTTTCATTCAAGGACATTTATTATGACTGGTGGTTTTACACTTTAGACGAAGTGCTGCAGGATAATTCCCCTCAATTGCGTACCGGTTACAATGAGACTGTAACAAATAATGGGGAAATTGTTGCCCTTAAATCATTGGTCTGCGGAGACCGCATAGACACGATGTTTCCGATTTCCGTTGATTCGGAGGGACGGCTTATAGAAGGATTATTTCCTCTCGGGAGAAATGCTATAGAGAGTATAAACCACCTCGCGAATGATGCGGAACGGGATAGGAAATGGCAAGAGATTGAAGATGGTCAAAAATCGGAATAGTTTGAAGTAAGGAGTTTTTATGAAAATTCTCGTAACGGGCGGGACGGTATTCGCAAGCCGCTTTACCGCGGAGTATTTCGCGCAAGATCACGAGGTTTACGTCCTCAACAGAAACACGCGCCCTCAGTCGGCGGGCGTTACGCTTATCAACGCGGACAGGCACGCCCTCGGAGATTTTCTTAAGGGCTACGAGTTTAACGCTGTCATCGATGTGACGGCGTATAACGAAGCGGACGTGCGCGATTTGCTGGACGGGCTCGGCGGCTTTAAGGATTATATCCTGATAAGCTCCAGCGCGGTCTATCCCGAAACGCTCCCGCAGCCGTTCGGGGAGGATATGCAAACGGGCGCAAATTCCGTTTGGGGCGATTACGGATCAAACAAGATCGCCGCCGAAAAGTATCTTATGGAGCGCGTTCCGAACGCGTACATAATCCGTCCGCCGTATCTTTACGGGAAAATGAACAACCTCTATCGAGAGGCGTTCGTCTTCGAGTGCGCCGAGCGCGGTATGCCGTTCTTTATGCCTTACAATGGGGAAATGCGCTTGCAGTTTTTCGACATCGAGGATATGTGCCGATTTATCGCGATCTTGCTTGAAACGCACCCAGAGCGGCGCGTTTTCAACGTCGGAAACCCCGAAATGGTTTCCGTCCGCGAATGGGTCAAGCTCTGCTATGAAGTACTCGGAAAAGAGCCCGAAATAAGGCGTGTGCTGTTTCGCATAAACCAGCGAGAATATTTTCCGTTCTACGATTATGAATACAAGCTCGACGTTTCCGCGATGACCGCTCTGATGCCGAACGTCAAGCCGCTTGAACAGGGGCTTCGCGAGGCTTACGAGTGGTTTTCGGAGAACAGGGAGCTTGTGATCAGAAAGCCGCTTTTTGAGTATATCGAAAACAATCTGATGTCATGAGTATTGAAGGACGCGCAAGGCGCGAGGCTAAGCTTAAAAGAAAGCGCTTCATCGAGATGTTGAAAAACTCCGCGATGTTTTTGCTCTGCGTGGCGGGGCTGTTCTTCTTTTTGAACGACAGGCTTTTTCACATTGCGGGAGCGCCCTCCGAGGCGGATGCGGTGCGTTTTTTCGGAAGCGCTCCAAGACCGTATGTCGCGCTTAAGGACGGCGAGGCTGTTGTCAGCTTTATCGACGTTGGTCAAGGCGACTGCGAGCTTATTCGCTATGGTGACGTGAATATCCTTATCGACAGCGGCGACACCGACTGCGAGGACGCGGTCGTCGGGTTCCTGGAATACAGCGGCGTGACGCACCTTGACATCGTGATCGCGACACATCAGCACACCGACCACTACGGCGCGATGTATCATGTGCTTGACTGCTTCGACGTCGGGCTGTTTCTGATGCCGGAGCTCCCCGAAGAGCTTGTGCCTTACGGAATAACCTACGAACGCCTGCTTACGGTTGCAGATAACAGAAAGATCCCGACGCGTTATGCAAAGGCAGGGGAGCGCTTTCTGCTCGGCGAGAACTGCTATCTCGACATTCTCTCGCCAATCTACTACGACTACAGCGATATCAATGACTTTTCGATTACTGCCAAATTCGTCCACGGTGAGAACACGTTTTTGTTTACGGGAGATTTGCAGGAATTCTCGGAGCTTGATCTTGTCGAAAGCGGCACGGATCTGGACGCGGACGTGTTAAAGCTCGGTCATCACGGAAGCGCGGGGTCGAGCTGCGAGGAATTCCTTAAGGCGGTAACTCCCGAGATCGCCGTAATCGGCGCGGCAGAGTATAATTCCTACCGTCATCCGCGCGTTGAGGTTCTCGAACGGCTCAGAAGCGTCGGCTGCTGCACGTCATATTCCACGGCGAACAACGGAAACATCGTGATAGTAAGCAACGGCGTTGATCTGCGCGTAGAGGTCGAAAAGAATAACGCGCTGATCTTGAGCGAATAACGGCGGATTTTGTTGTAAAATTGCACAAAAACCGCCGCTTCATTTTGTGATATTGTAAGTAAAAACACGTTTTTTCTTATTTCCTATTGAAGTAAGCATTATAAAGGTGTATAATTATTTTTGGTAAAAAAGGAAATCGGGGAAATACAAACAAAAATTTATCCCGACGAAATGTGTAAGAAAAAGGAAAGTGAATTACATTGGTTAGAAACGATTTAAGAAACATTGCGATAATCGCGCACGTTGACCACGGCAAGACTACGCTGGTTGACGAGATGTTAAAGCAGGGCGGCGTTTTCCGCGAAAATCAAGAGGTCAGCGACCGCGTTATGGATAACAACGACCTTGAGCGCGAGCGCGGTATAACTATACTCGCGAAGAATACCTCCTGTATGTATAACGGCGTAAAAATCAACATCGTCGACACCCCCGGACACGCGGATTTTTCGGGAGAGGTCGAGCGTATTCTTAAAATGGTAAACGGCGTTCTGCTGCTTGTTGACAGCTTTGAGGGAACAATGCCGCAGACGCGCTTTGTGCTTCAAAAGGCGCTGGAGCTCGGGCACAAGATAATCGTTGTCGTAAATAAGACCGATAGACCCGACGCGCGCAATCACGAGGTCGTTGACGAGGTGCTGGAGCTTCTGCTGGATCTCGACGCTACCGAGGAACAGCTCGACAGTCCCGTTGTGTTCTGCTCCGGACGGCTTGGCTGCTCGTCCTACGACCCCGACCAGATGGGCACGGACTTCAAGCCGCTGTTCGACAAAATTCTCGAGCACATCGACCCGCCCGAGGGCGACGACGAGGGCGACCTCCAGCTGCTCGTTTCGTCAATAGATTACAACGATTACGTCGGCAGAATTGCCGTCGGGCGCATCGAGCGCGGCGTTATCAAGCAAAACCAGGAGGTTACGGTCTGCGATTATCACAATTCGCACGATCCGTTCAAGGGGAAAATCGTCTCGCTTAATCAGTACGAGGGCTTGAACAAAGCTCCATGCGAAAGCGCGACTGTCGGCGACATCGTTTGCTTTTCTGGAATTGAGGAGATTACGATAGGGCAGACGATCTGCGCCTCGGGAAATCCCGAGCCGCTGCCGTTTGTAAAAATCACCGAGCCTACTGTTGAAATGACGTTCTCGGTAAATTCCTCGCCGTTTGCGGGGCGCGAGGGGAAGTTTGTCACATCACGACAGATCCGCGAGCGCTTGATGAAGGAAACTCTAAAGGACGTTTCTCTGCGCGTTTCGGACAGCGACACCGCCGACGCTATGAACGTCGCGGGGCGCGGAGAAATGCACCTTTCGATACTCATCGAGACAATGCGCCGCGAGGGCTACGAGCTTTCGGTAAGCACGCCGCGCGTTCTGTATAAGGAAATTGACGGGCAGAAGTGCGAGCCGGTTGAGCGGCTTGTTATCGACGTTCCCGAAACGGCGGTCGGCGCTGTAATGGAGAAAATGGGACAGCGCAAAGGAGAGCTGCAGGAAATGCACCCAGTAGGCTCCCGCACGAGGCTGGAGTATCTCATTCCGTCGCGCGGGCTGTTCGGCTACAGAAGCGAGTTTTTGACCGACACAAAGGGCGAGGGCGTTATGAACTCGGTTTTTGACGGCTACAAGCCATATTTCGGCGATATCCCGAGAAGAACGGCGGGCTCGCTTGTCGCGTGGGAGACCGGCACGGCGGTAACTTACGGCTTGTTCAACGCGCAGGAGCGCGGCACGCTGTTTATCGA
>JAIDPG010000075.1 GCA_029062865.1 Oscillospiraceae bacterium | reverse complement strand
CTATTGCAGAATGATATTATTTGGGGCGGATAACCTCCGCCCCCGAATTTTGAGGGAAAGCTATGGACTACTTGGAAATTGAAGCGATCTGCAATAGACACGGCTGTTTTTTTGAGCGGAATTTTTCGCTTGCTGAAAAAACCACGATGAAGATTGGCGGCGCGTGCGATATTTACGCTGAGCCGAACAGCGAACAATGCCTTGTCGAGCTTGTGAACCGTGCTCGCGAGGACGGTATTCCGTACTTTGTCCTCGGTCACGGGAGCAATCTGCTGATAAACAGGTTCAAAGGAGTCGTGATTGCGACGTGCTCGCTGCCCGCGGGCTTTTCTGAGGACGGAAACACGATAACCGCGGGCGCGGGAGTATCGTTGTCGGCGGTGTGTCTGGCGGCACTGGGACTGTCGCTTTCGGGTATGGAGTGCCTTTACGGCATACCGGGCTCGGTCGGCGGGGCGCTGTTTATGAACGCGGGCGCGTACGGCGGCGAAATGAAGGATATCGTAAAATCCGCAAGATGCCTCAACGAGCGCGGCGAGATAGTCACGATCCCCGCCGAGGAGATGAAGCTTTCCTATCGTCATAGCGTGTTCTCCGAAAACGGGTGGTGCATACTCTCCGTCACGATGGAGCTTGTCCCGGGCGATAAGCTCACGATCAAGCAGAAAATGGACGAACTTATGCAGAAGCGCCGCGACAAGCAGCCGCTGGAGTTCCCGTCCTGCGGGAGCACGTTCAAGCGCCCCGAGGGGTATTTTGCCGCCGCGCTTATCGAGGAGTGCGGGCTGAAAGGCTTTTCAATAGGCGGCGCGCAAGTGAGCGAGAAGCACTCGGGATTTGTCATCAACAAGGGCGGCGCGACGTTCAAGGACGTAACGGCGCTTGTCGATCATATCAAGAGCGTTGTCCGCGAGCAAAAGGGCGTGGAGCTGGAGTGCGAGATGCTGATAGTTAATAGAGAATAGTTGTTAGTAGTTAGCAGATAGGATTTGTTACAAATGGATTGTAAAATAACGGATATGGATTTGTCCCATATTGCCGAGTACGCCAAGCTGTTTGTTTCGGTATTCAATTCCGAGCCGTGGAACGATAAATGGACGGAAGAAACGGCGGTGTTAAGGCTTGAAAATATGATGAGAACAAATACCTTTATCGGCAAAGCGTTATACTCCGAAAACGAGCTGAAAGGCTTTATTTACGGGCAGAAGGAGTATTATTTCAACGGCATACATTTTCAGATACAGGAGTTCTGCGTTAAATCCGACGAACAGAAAAAGGGGTACGGAAAGGCTTTGCTGCAAGAGCTGCGAAACGAGCTGGATACGCTTGGCGTCGTTAATGTTTACCTGATAACCTCACACGGCGAAAGCACGGAGGGATATTATCAACGGAGAGGTTTTGTTACCTCCGATAATATGATACTTATGACGAATACTCCGACAAAGCAAGGGTGAATATAATGGAATTCATAATAGTTACGGGAATATCGGGCTCGGGAAAAAGCTCGTGCATACAGGTGCTGGAGGACATCGGGTTCTTTTGTATCGATAATATGCCGCCGCAGCTTATCTCCAACTTCGCTGAGATTTGCAGCGAAAGCCGAAACGACAGCGGCGAGAGGATCTCAAAGGTCGCGATCGTTACCGATATACGCGGCGGGGCGCTGTTTTTGAAGCTCTCGGACAGTATCTCGGCACTGAAAAATACCGACGGGATAGACCTTAAGGTGCTGTTTCTGGAGGCATCGCGCGAGGTTCTGATGAAGCGTTACAGCGAAACGCGCCGCAAGCACCCGCTTGACGAGGTCTCGCACGGCGATTTGGCAAAGGCTATCGACGCGGAGATCGAGCTGCTTTCGGATATCCGCGCGAACGCCGATTACATAATCGACAGCTCCTTGCTCACTGCGACGCAGCTTAAAGAGCAGATCGCCGAGCTGTTCCTTGAAAAAATTGGAGACAGAATGGTCGTAAGCTGTATGAGCTTCGGGTTCAAGTACGGCGTACCGGGCGAGGCGGACTTGGTTTTCGACGTACGGTGCCTGCCAAATCCGTTCTACGTGCCCGAGCTGAAGCACAAAACGGGCCTTGACGCGGAGGTTCGCGAGTTTGTGATGGACAGCGCGGAGTCTCATTCGTTTGAGAACAGGATTTTTGATTTGATAGATTTCCTTATCCCGCTTTACGTCCGCGAGGGCAAAAGCCGCCTCGTCATCGCGTTCGGGTGCACGGGCGGAAAGCACCGCTCGATAACGTTCGCGCACCGCGCCGCGGAGCATTTCCGCGAGACGGAGTGCGTTGTCAGAGAGGTTCATCGGGATATAGACAAGAAGTGAGTGAATGTGAGTAAGATATCATTTTCATCTGAAGTGAAAAAGGAGCTCTGCGGTATTCGCGAATTGCAGCAGGATGAACAGGCGGCGATGCTTTTCGGAATGTTCTACGCGGGCAAGACGCTCAACGGGCGCGCGGCTATCCAGACCGAAAGCCCTGAGCTTGCCGCGGCGGCGGCGTTCCTCGCGGAGAACGTTTTCCCGGGGGCGCGGTACGAAACAAAGCGGCTCTTCAAAAGCGACGGCTCGCTGTACACGTTTTCAATCCGGTCGCCGCTCGTTCGGGAGCGCTTCGGGGATTTCTCCGAAATCGCGCCGTCGATAGTTCCCGGCAACGACGCCGACGCGGGGGCGTTCCTGCGCGGGGTGTTCGTGAGCTGCGGCTCGATAACCGACCCGAACAAGGAGTATCATCTGGAGATCGTTCTGCCCGTGCTGTCGCGGACGGAGCGGCTGAGGCGGTTTATCGAGGAGCACGGCATCGCCGTGAAGCTCACGATCCGCGGCAAAACGCCCGTGCTTTACATCAAGGAAAGCGGCGTAATCGAGGATTTTCTGACGTACATCGGCGCGGGAAACCACGCGCTGGAGATAATGCGCGTGAAGATCGAAAAGGATTTCCGCAATCGCGTCAATCGTTCGGTGAACTGCGACAGCGCAAATCTTGACAAGACCGTCGCGGCAAGCGAGAAATCGCGGCGCGACATTGAGCTTATCGGGGAGAAGATCGGCTTAGCGGCACTGAAGCCCGAGCTCCGCGAAACGGCGCGGCTGCGGCTCGAAAACCCCGAAGCGTCGCTCTCGGAGCTCTGCGAGCTGTTTGACCCGCCGATCTCACGAAGCGGGCTTAATCATCGGCTGAAGAAGCTTGCCAGAATGGCAGAGGAACTGAAATAGGCGCTCCAAGCAAAGCGTCACAAGTCGTGTACCGAAAACAACAACACTCCTCGCGAGAAGTCAAAAGCAACGTACCAACCAACAGCAGCACACCCAGCGAAATGTAAATTTCAAAAAGTGTCATAATTTTGCGAAGCAAAATTATGACCTGTTCCCTCAGCGCAGCGCAGCGGAGCGCGAAGCGCGGAGCGAGCATGCGGTGAGGGAATTTTGAAATTTTTTAAAATAAAACGGAGCGGAGCATCATTTTTAAAAAAGGAGAATAACCATGAGAGTCATCTTAGTAAACGGCTCGCCGCGCGAGAAGGGCTGCACTTACACAGCGCTCTGCGAGGCGAAAAAGGTGTTTGAGGAAAACGGAATTGAGGCGGAGATCTTCTGGGTCGGGAACAAGCCGATCATCGGCTGTATCGGCTGCGGCGCGTGCCGAAAACTCGGAAAGTGCGCGTTTGAGGACACGGTGAACGAGTTCACGGAGCTCGCGGCGAGCGCCGACGGCTTTATATTCGGCACGCCCGTGCATTACGCGGCAGGCTCTGGCGCTATCACGTCGTTTATGGACCGCACGTTCTATTCGGGCAAGGCGAAGCTCGCGGGAAAGCCCGCGGCGGCGGTAGTTTCGTGCAGACGCGGCGGCGCGACGGCGACGTTTGATCAGATCAACAAGTACTTCGCAATAAACGCGATGCCGATCGTCTCGTCGAATTACTGGAATCAGGTGCACGGCAACACTCCCGAAGAGACGCTTAAAGACGAGGAGGGTATCCAGACCGTGCAGATCCTCGCGAAAAATATGTCATGGCTGCTGAAGTGCATTGAGCTCGGAAAGCAAAACGGCGTGCCCTTCCCCGAACAGCCCGCAAAGATCACGACTAACTTTATTCGCTAGAAGCAATAATTCCCCCGCCTTCAGCGGGGGAATTATTATAAAATAATGAATAAGCCCACCAAATCGTGTGATAATACTATTATCCAGAAAATCGCATGAAAGGGGATTTTAGTTATGAAAGTTGAAGTTGACCGCGGCGGCTGTATCGGCTGCGGCGTGTGCGCGCAGGTCTGCCCGGAGGTTTTCGCGATTGCCGACGATGGGCTGTCTGAGGTAAAGGCAAGCCCCGACGGCTTTGAGGCAAAGGTCGAGGAGGCGGCGGAGGCGTGCCCGGTGGACGTTATCCACACGACATGAGAAAAGCCCCGAAACAGTTTTTGACAACTGCTTCGGGGCTTGTTTTATATAATTCGATCACTTGCATAAATCAGAATTTATCTTTTAACAACAATTCATTTTATCCTTAAAAGTTTATTTCCATTTTGAATTGCTGTTTATATCCAATGGGAAGCCCATTGTACTTGTATTCCGACAAAGCTTCTTTAAAAATCATTTTCAATTGTTCTTCTTCAATTTCACTTGAGCTGTTTAATGAAATATATTTTTTAAAATTCCATGCTTTTGTTGTGTCGCTAACATTGCACATTTGAAGTGTAAACAAAAAAATTTCCGAATTATAGATAAAAACAAACTGTTCTTCTTCCGGCAAATCATGATAAGCACCTATATTAATTAAACAAGCATTGCGTTCGTGGTCTACTGTCCAAAAGCTTGGATTTAGCACTTGATTTGGACAATGTGGATTTTTTATATCTTTTTTTACAAAATCTTCTTTTTGCCTCGAAGTAAGTCTCTCATTTACAAATGCCATAGATATTACCTTTCTAATATAAATTCCGATTTAGCTTAATAATAATTACACATCAAATCCGTAAATTTGTCAATAGAATCGCCATAGCACTTTTGACCGAAAATCATAGGTACTATGGCGAAAGCTTATTTATGAGTTACCGTCATTCCGGAGCCGCTTTTTTAGTTGTTGATTTTTTCGGCAAAAAAGCTGAGTATGTCGTTCATTACCTCGTCGCGGTTGAGCTCGAAGATGAGCTCGTGACGAGCCCCGGGGTAGAGCTTGATGTCGACGTCGCAGCCGTGGTCAATGTAGCGGCTCGCGGCTTTCTTAACGCCGCTGCCGTACTGCCCTACCGCGTCCATCGCTCCGCTCAGGAAAAGCAGCGGAATGTCCGTCGGGGTGTTTTCGATGACGGCGGCGCTGTTCGAGCAGAGCAGCGCGTTCAGCAGGTCGCGGTAGCCCGCGACGGTGAACGTAAAGTTGCACTTCGGGTCGGCGAGGAAACGGTCGACGTTCGCGTCGTCGCGCGAGAGCCAGTCGGCAGGCGTGCGCCTTTGAGAGATCGGGATAGCGATGCAGAAAATGTCGAACATCTTCGCGCCGACGTTCGGGCGGTAGTAATCCCCGCGGTCACGCTCGAGGAAATCCAGCAGCTTGCGAAGCGGCACCGAGCCGACAATGCCGCCCGCCGTGCCCATAATTATCGCGCCGTCCCAGCGGTCACGGTATTTCGACAGGTATATCCGCGCGAGGAAGCTGCCCATGCTGTGACCCATAAGGAAGTGCGGGATATTCGGGAAGCGCTCGTCCAGCAAGGTTTTCATTCGGTGAAGATCCCTCGCCATGTCAATGTAGCCGCGCTCCTGACCGAAATAGCCGAGCGTCGG
>JAIDPG010000074.1 GCA_029062865.1 Oscillospiraceae bacterium | reverse complement strand
GGATACTGTCGGGATCATCAACACCAATGGCGTTATAGTAATTGAATGACGTGCATGCGGACTTTACCGTAAGCTTATCGAACCTATCCCCGACCTTTATTCTGAAATAATCGTTGCCGTCGGGAAGCGGCTCGCCGATATATCTTAAGCTCACATCGTCAAATTCCTCGAATAATCCCGGAGCCTCCGAATAGTTAATGTTTTTTCTCGGAACAAACACGTAAGCAAACCCGTCGCACACGACCTCGGGGTGATCGCACAATATATCCCTGCTTTTAAACGTTTCCTTATTGAACTGCTCAAGCGGGAACTGCTCGTGTGTTCCGTGAAACTCCGCGGGGTTTTGGTATCTCGTCAACTCGGACGTGTAGATTGGCGTGCCGTCGGGCGCGGTGAGGAACGTGGGCTCGCCCTCGGGGATTATTTCCACGTCGGCGGCTCTCGTTTCGTCCTCCGGTGAGCTTTCAATAACCGAAGCCGCACCGCTTTCAGGGTTTTGGGGCTTCGCTTGTTCGGATCTCTTGCAGGCGGTGAAATTAGCGAGAATAAACGCTAAAGCGAGAATGTAAGCTGTTTTTTTCATATTGTACCTCCGTATTAGTGATAAGTGCGAAATTTTGCCCTCTGTTTATAATAACGCAATTTCAAGCGCCGCGGTTACAAATATTCCCGTAAAACAAAAAAATTATAAAAACCCCTTGACAATCCCTTTTGAATATGTTATAATCTAGAAGTATGAGTTTACTCAGATCCGCAATTCTTTGCTGTCACAAAGATTTCAGGGTTTGAGAGTTTGATTTTACGGATTGAGGTGACTTAAATGAAAGAAGGAATTCATCCCGCATACGAGGCGACTACCATTAAGTGCGCTTGCGGAAACGTCATTGAGACGCGTTCCACGAAGAAGGACATCAAGGTCGAGATCTGCTCGAAGTGCCACCCGTTCTACACCGGCAAGCAGAAGCTGGTTGACAGCGGCGGACGCGTTGACAGATTCAAGAAGCGCTACAATATGGGCAAGTAAGGCGCATTCGGTTCTCAAAAACGAAACTCACGCATAGTTTTTCTGTGCGTGAGTTTTTCTTGTCGCAGGGGAGAAATTTGTCAAAAACAAAAAGGAGTTGCTGTTATTGGATTGCGTTTATCGTGACATTGATGCTTTGCCGACTCCCTGCGGAGAAATTACGGTGGTTGATGAGAATAACCGAAGGCATAGATTTTCCGTGAGGAAAAACCCTTACAGTCCCGATTATCAAATGTTTTACAGCACAGAGAATGAAAAATCGATCAATACGGACACCAACTATTTATTGTGCGTTTGTGCCGATGATTTGGTGCTGCAGCAAACATACAAGATCTGTTTGACAGGCACCGCTCTGCATTACGGCGACAGCGATGAGCATACCGAAGCCGTTTCGGGCACCGCTAACGGTTATAGCATTGCAATCGGCGCGTATGACCCGAACGATGATGAAAAAATACGTCAAGCCTATGAATACTCGTCGGCTCAAGGGTATCTTGCGCAAAAGAGGCTTGTTTCGCCGCCACAATATGACGAAAGCCGTTTTGAGCAGTACGATGTTGAAATGTTGGAGGATTACTCCGGTTTTTCGTTTCGGCTGCTGGAACGCTCCGTAAAAGAGATAACTTTCCGGGTGGCGTGGGTAAAGCATAATGAAGATGTGGAGTCATCGGAATATGAAGCCGCTGTGGAATTATGGACGACCTAATCTTTAAATTTTAAAGACGCATACGGGTATTAAAGTATATTTATTATCAAGGAGAAACTATTGGAATACAAGACTATCGCCGCCCGCTGCGAGGCGCGGTTTATTGAGAAAAAATCCGAGTTTATTGGCTACCTCGCTCCCGTTGAGACAGAGGAGCAGGCTGTCGAATTCATAAACGAGATACGCGCAATGCACCGCAAGGCAACTCACAACTGCTATGCGTATATCCTCCGCGAGAACTCCACGGCGCGGCATTCCGACGACGGCGAGCCCTCCGGCACGGCGGGCGTGCCGATCTACGAGGTGCTCCGCAAGGAGGAGCTCTGCGACGTCGCGTGCGTCGTCACGCGCTATTTCGGCGGGATAATGCTCGGCGCGGGCGGCTTGGTGAGAGCCTACACCCGAGGCGCAAAGGACGCGGTAAGCGCCGCCGCGATCAAGATAATGGCAATGGCAGCGCGGGTCGAGATAACCATCGACTACGCGCTCTACGGCAGGCTTCCGCAGATCTTCTCCGATTTCGACGCGCGGACGGAATCGGAGGACTTCGCCGACGCGGTAAAAATTGCCGTCCACGTCCGCGAGGAGCTAGCCGAGGCGTTTATTGAAAAGCTGATCGACAGCTGCAACGGCAAAATCACTTGTGAAATTGTACAAAAATTGTGGTTCGATTTTGCTTAAATCGCTGAAAATTTTAAGAAAAAAAGGTAAACGCACGTCGAAACTTGTATACATTTACAGAAGGCTTTTTTGCGGGTATCGCGGAAAAAGAGAGTGAGCTTTCCGTAGCGAAGCGGAGGATGGCTCGCTCTGGCGATGAGCGAAGTGAGCGGTTCTCCGTGATTTTTAAATAAGGGGGGAGAAAAATGCTGCCGCGTGAACGAATTATCGAAAACGAGCGCCTTATTTTAAGCGAATACGCGTGCAAGTCCGAGGACAGCCGCGGGCGCAGGGTCTATGAGAAGCCGTGCGACTTTCGGACTGATTTCCAGCGTGACCGCGACCGCATAATCCACTGCAACGCTTTCCGCAGACTAAAGCACAAAACGCAGGTGTTTCTTATCCCGCACGGCGACCACTACCGCACGCGCCTTACTCACACGCTGGAGGTGAGCCAGATAGCGCGGACTGTCGCGTGCGCGCTGGGGCTCAACGAGGACTTGACGGAGGCGATAGCTCTCGGGCACGATCTCGGGCATACGCCGTTCGGGCACGACGGCGAGCGCGTGCTGAACAGGCTGCTTCCGGGCGGCTTCGCGCACAATCTCCAGAGCAAGCGCGTTGTGGAGGTCATCGAAAAGGACGGCAAGGGCTTGAACCTCACGTTTGAGGTCATCGACGGCATTGTCGGGCATCGCGGAAGCTCCGAACCCCCAAAAACCCGCGAGGGCTGGGTCGTGCGGCTCAGCGACAAGATAGCCTACATAAACCACGACATTGAGGACGCGATCCGCGGTGGTGTTATCACGCAAAACGATCTTCCCAAATACCCCGTGGAGTTCCTCGGAGAGACGAAATCCCAGAGAATTACAAGCCTCGTGCGCTCCCTCGCCGAAAACAGCGGTGAGGAAGTTCACTTTGACAGCGAGACAGAACGAGCCTTTAAAGAACTGCGTGACTTTATGTTCGAACGCGTTTACAGAGCCGCTCCGACTATCGCCGAAAAGGACAAGGCGGGGAACATTGTCGAGTATCTTTTCGATTATTTTTTCAAGAACCAAGACAAGCTCCCGCCGCTTTACAGGCAAATCGCAGAGCGCGACGGGAAAGAGATAGCCGTCGGCGACTTCATCAGCGGCATGACCGACGAGTACGCGATAGCTTGGTTCACCGAGCTTTGCGTACCGAAAGGCTGGAATAATTAAAACCCGGTATTGTCTTTCCCCGCCGGAGGTTGGGAAAGACAATACAAAACTTAAGGACGGTGAGAGTGTGCGATTATCGGAAGATTTCCTTCGCGAGGTCAAGGATAATAACGACCTTATCTCCCTTGCGGGCGGGTATGTTCAGCTTAAGCGAACCGGGAACACCTATTCCTGCTGCTGCCCGTTCCATTCCGAAAAAACGCCGTCCTGCCACTTTTACCCGAACGGGAGCTTTTACTGCTTCGGCTGCCACGTCGGCGGCGACGTTATTACGTTTGTGATGCAGATCGAGCGTCTTGATTACATAAACGCCGTGAAATTTTTAGCGGAGCGCGCGGGAATGTCAATGCCCGACGACACGGGCGACAACAACACGAAAAAGCGCCTTCGCTTATACGAGATGAACCAGGCGGCGGGGAAGTTTTTCCACGAGCAGCTGATGTCCCCCGCGGGGGAGCGCGGTCTGGCGTACCTCACGAACCGCGGGCTTTCTGTTCACACGATAAGGCGCTTCGGACTGGGCTTTGCCGCGGACGACTGGCACACGCTGCATATGCATATGCGAAACCTCGGCTACAACGATTTCGAGCTCGCCGAGGCTTCGCTGCTGTCGCAGAATAATAACAAGTTTTACGATAAATTCAGAAATCGGGTTATGTTCCCGATTTTCGATACTCGAGGAAACGTCGTCGCGTTCGGCGGGAGAACTCTCGGCGACGACAAGGCGAAGTACCTCAACAGCAGCGAAACGCCCGTGTTCCATAAGGGTGAAATGCTCTACGCGCTGAATATCGCGAAGAACTCCAAGGCGGATCACTTCATACTCTGCGAGGGCTATATGGACGTTATCGCGATGCACCAGGCGGGCTTTGACAGCGCCGTCGCGTCGCTCGGAACGGCGCTTACGCCAAACCACGCGAATTTGCTCTCGCGGCTCGGGAAGAAGGAGGTGATCCTGTCCTACGACTCGGACAACGCAGGGCAGAACGCCACGACAAAGGCGATAAACCTCTTCGCGAACGTCGGGTTGCACGCGCGGGTTCTGAAAATTGACGGCGCGAAGGATCCCGACGAGTTCATCAAGAGCTTCGGCAGCGAGCGCTTTGGGGATATAATCGAGAAATCCGGCGGGGCGCTTGATTTCGAGATGGACAAGCTGACCGCGGGGCTCGATCTCCACACCGACGACGGCAAGATGCAGTATCTCAATAAAGTCGTGCCGTTTTTGGCGGAAATACGCAGCGACCTTGACCGCGCGGTTTACATCTCAAGGGCGGCGAAGCTGACGGGAATTCCGCAGGCGACGATCACGACGGCTGTCGACAGGCAGCAAAACCGCAATTCCAAACGCGCGAAGCGTGACGAGCAGAGAAACCTCATTCAGCCGCGGCGCGACGCGATAAACCCCGCCTCCGCGAAGCTCCCGAAGGAGGAAAAGGCGGAGCGCGGCATAATCTGCTTTTTGTTCCACAACCCCGAAAAGCTCGAAAAAATCCAAAATGAGCTCGGCGAGGACGGATTTGTAACCGATTTTAATAAAAAGGCGTACAAATTATTAGCGGAAATGTGCAAAAATTCGCAAGAGCCCGATATTTCCCCGCTTAACGAAGTATTTACCGCGCAGGAAATGGGCAGGATAAAAGAAATAATCGAGGATCCGATCTTCGCTCATGACGAGGACGCGGTCGGCGATCTGATAAGAACGTTAAAGGAATACAAGAAAAGCGCCGGCGAAAAGCCTGCCGACCAAATGACGGCGGGCGATTTGACCCTGCTGCAGCAACTACTAAAGGAGAAGAAGTGAAATGAGCGAAAACAGCGGCAATAACGCAAATAACGTATTGGAAGAGCTGTTCAACCAAGGCAAACAGCGCGGCAGCCTCACCGCGAAGGAAATTACCGACGCGCTGGAGGAGCTGAGCTTCGATGCGCGGCAGATTGACAGGATATACGAAAAAATTTCCAATATGAATATCGAAATCACGGATAATTACGATTCCGAGATCGATATTGAGAACATTCTCGATTATTCCGAGCGCGATTATGATGACGACGCGGACGCCTCCGAGCTGCTCCCGGACGACACGGTGAAGTCGTTCCTGAAGGACATCGGCAAGATACCGCTGCTGTCCGCCGAGGAGGAGATAAAGCTCGCGGAGCGTATGAAAAACGGCGCCGAGGCCGCGAAAACCCGCCTTATCGAGACGAATCG
>JAIDPG010000073.1 GCA_029062865.1 Oscillospiraceae bacterium | reverse complement strand
TCGGCTCTCGCGACGCGTCTGCCAGCTTCAAACGCGGCTTCGTTCTCAACTTGTATAATCTCGTCGTAGATCTCGGTGTTCAGCGTTTCGGGGATAAAGCCCGCGCCTATTCCTTGTATCTTGTGAGCTCCCGAAGCGCCGCCCGACAGAACGGGGCTTGCAGCGGGCTCTACAGCCACGATTTTGATAGCCGTGTTCTTCTGCTTCAAAAATTTTCCGACGCCCGAAACCGTGCCGCCCGTGCCTACTCCCGCGACAAAAACGTCAACCTTGCCGTCGGTGTCCTCCCAGATCTCAACGCCGGTTGTCGCCTCGTGCGCGGCGGGGTTTACGGGGTTTACGAACTGCCCGGGGATAAAGCTGTTCGGGATCTCCGCGGCGAGCTCCTCCGCCTTGGCGATCGCGCCCTTCATTCCCTTTGCGCCCTCGGTCAGAACGAGCTCCGCGCCGTAGGCTTTCATCAGATTGCGGCGCTCGACGCTCATTGTTTCGGGCATCGCGATGATTATGCGATAGCCCTTCGCCGCCGCGATCGCCGCAAGCCCAACACCCGTGTTTCCGCTCGTCGGCTCTATGATGACCGAGCCGGGCTTCAGCTTGCCGGACTTCTCCGCATCCTCGATCATAGCGCGGGCAACGCGGTCTTTAACAGAGCCCGCGGGGTTGAAAAGCTCCAGCTTCGCGAGCACGGTCGCTTCAAGACCGTCCTCCGCCTCAATGTGAGAAAGCTCCAGAAGCGGCGTTTTGCCGATAAGCTCCGTGACGTTCTTATAGATTTTCATAATTGCCCTCCATAATGTATATTTTTTCCTTGTGAGTTTATTATAGCACATAATTCCTAGAATGTCAATAGGTTTTTGGGGATTTCGCAAAAAATTTCGCGCCCCGAACGCTTGGGGCGCGAAATAATTTAATTTTCTCCATAAGATACCTCCTATAAAAATCATTTTATCCGATTTTTATATATGGAGATATCTATAAAGTTAGATAATTAATTGCCCATTATAATATGACTTAGGTCTCCATCAGGAATTTTATCAAAAATTTCCTGCTGTTTTTCAGGATCATCTGTATAAATAGGTCTTCCAGATATATAATCTACTATTACAGTTCCCTTTTTCTCATAATTATCATCAATACCAATATAAGGGGTTCCATCACTTGTAAAACCAATTATGGTATAACCCTTAGAATTTTTGTCTCCTATTTTAAGCTTTGTGTCTTTAATCTCCACAGGATTTTTGCTCAAATAATCAGAATGTACGTAGCTACCATCCTCAAGTTTGAAATAATATGTGTCTGTTTCTGATACCGTCGTTACTTTTTCGTTTAAACTGTAAGTTTTTACAACGCTGGAACCTTGAATAGGTTTTGACCTGGAATTAACATTATTCTGATTTACATAAAATGTAATAGGTGCCTCGAAAGTACGTTCAGTCCACTGTTCCTGAGGATTTGAATTGTCGGTTATTGTGCTAATAATTACGGAAGGTTCATTGTTCCCCGCACTAGTAGTAGAAGTTGCTTCAGATACCGTATTTCCGCTATCTGAAGATGTTTCGGTTGTGCTGGTCACACTAGTATCGTTAGATGATGTAACAGAAGAAACTACCGACGAAGGCGTCGAATTATCACTTAACGTCGTGCTTGTGCTGCCATTAACGGACGAATTAGAAGAATTATTTGATGATGTGTCGGAGGAATACGAAGAATTATCCGATGAGCCCTCACCGCTTACAGCTTCTTTCTCCGCGCAGCCTGTTAAAGCCGCGGCAGAAGTACGGACATAACAGCGGCAATCACTTTTCTCGTTTTCATTATAAAACCTCCGATTTTTTCTCTATAAAATATTTGCAATTCAACTATCGCAATATAATTATAGCGGATTTTCAGTAAAATGTCAAGTGCTTTGCCCCGCAGCCTGCGGGGAATTTTTTCTTTTGCATTTCATTATCCTCCTTAATTTGCGAGAAATTATGTGATACAATAACGTTATAGCGGATTTTCCGCTAAAAGTCAATAGGTATTTTCACAAAAATGTATAATGGAAATGGTGATGATTATGAGTTTTTACAAAAGACTGCGCGAGCTCCGCGAGGACAATGACCTCAAACAGCGCGAGATCGCCGAGATACTGTGCTGCAGTCAGCGCGTTTACAGCAACTACGAGCGCGGCGACCTTGATATTCCGACAGAGGTGCTGATAAAGCTCGCGCGGTATTACGGCACTAGCGTGGATTTTATTCTCAATCTGACGAACGACAAGCGCCCTTATATTTCAAACGAGGAAGCTCCGGAAAAGCCGGTCGAATTTGTGAAGAAAACTCCGGGGCGCAGGCTTTAGACGAAGTTATATATTTGACAAATACCGTTTAATATGGTATAATAAAGTCAATATACGATGTTTAACAGGATAAGTGTTAAAAATTAAGTGTGTATACGATTGCCATAAAAATATGGTATAATCTTGTTATATTTGAAAACCCGAAGAAAGGCGTTAAATTATGAGACAACTTAAAACTGTTTTAGCAATCGCGATAGCAGCGTCCTGCCTTATGACGGGCTGCAGCGAGAACAGCGAGCGATCCGCGGCAGCCGCGAATAATGAGGATCCGGCATTAGCAAATGTCGCCGAAATCACCTTAGATACGCCTACAGCCGAGGATCTTGCTGCCGTACGGAAGACCACGCTCAACTATGAGGAGCAAAAATCAAAGTACGGAGAAATGCTCCCCGGCGATTATTCCGAGATCCCGCAGGACATGACCTACGGCGTTATGACGGAAGTAAGCGGCTTAATGGTAAGCCACGTGAAAGCCGTTGACGACAACGGAAAACCCGTGATCTATACCGACAGCGAGGGCAAAATGACCGTGTCGCTTGATTTTCTTGATTTAAGCAGCGCGGAGATCGTTTCGGAAAACGGCGCGGCGGCAAGCGCGGAAGCTCTCACGGCAGGAACGGCGGTGCTCGTTCAATATGAAACGAGGGATGAAACCTACCCCGGCAATATGCACTGCACTAAAATCGTTATTCAAAGATAAAAAAATCCCCGCCGATTAAGCAGCGGGCGGTATAGAAGTATTTCGTGGTCGAGCGATAACGTTCGACCACGAAATTTTCTTTGAAACGTAATGAAAAAGGCTCAGCCCTTGGCGGGGATTTTTTATGCGGGTTTACAATTCGGTAACATCGACACCGTTTTCCAAGACCGTATCGCCCGACAGCTCCTTCTTTTTCCAAAGCCGCGTCAGCAGAGCCGCGGCACTGCTTCTTCCGGCGGCATTGTCGAGCTCCTCTGTAATGCTTTCGTCCGAAGTCTGCGGGTCGATGTGCTTTTCAAGCCGCAGAACTATTTTCCAGATGTCCTCCAAACCGTCGGTAAGCGACATAATTGCGTTAATAACATCAACGGTGTTTTCGTTGAGCCAAGGACATAGGTCTTGCCCGTCTCCAACAAAACCGTGGCGCGTCACTTGATTTGAAGCCGTCTTTTCCGCGAGCAATTCCTCAAACCCCGGAAATCCAAGATTTATTTCGCCGCGGCTTGCGTTTAAGGCGCTTGACGTGCCCGTGAGCTTCACCCCGGGATCTATACAATTGATCATAAATGCACCTCTTTATTACGCGTCGCCGCTCCTCCTAGCAAACTCCCCGAATGGCAGCGCGCTCATAATATCGCACTCTCTGCGGAACAGCGCGAGCCTTTCTTCTGTGAGGTCAAGCTGCTCCTCGGGGATACAAAGCAGCACGTCATCGTAGCCGAGGAAGTCCGCGAGGGCGTAGCAGCGGCAAAGCTCCGGCGCGGAGATCTTGTACAGAGTGAGCCGCCGCTCCGCGTTTTCCTCCCTGAGATAATACGCAAGCCAGTTGTAGAACAAGTTCAGCAAAACGGCGCTCGGCTCGCCCGCTAAAACGAGCGTCCGCGGGTTTTTCTGCCCGAGCTCCGCAAGCTCGGCGGGCATTGTGAATTCAACGCGCTTCTCGCCGTTTTCAACGGCGTAGAATTTCCGAACGACGTTTCTGGAGTGAATGCCGACGATAAGAAACGGCGTCACAATCGCAAGAACCATACACGCGAACCCCAGAGCCAAGCTCACGCGGTCGCCGAGAATAAACGCTGCGAACATAAACCCGAGCATCGACACCAAAAACAGCACCGCCACCAGAACATCGGAGCTCACGCCGTGCCGCGCGTTCATAAGCTCGGATATCTTGCCGGTGAACAGCTTTTCGGTGTAAGCGTCTGTGTTCTGCGGTATCAGGCGGCGGCGTTTCAGCCGAACCAGTATCGGCGAGACCGCCACGACGAAAAGCCCCATGATAAACGTGAAAACAATGATAGGATAGCTCCACTCGCCGAACTCGCACAGCGCCGCAGCCACTAAAAACCCGAAATTCGCGAGCAAGATCCCCCAGCCGATAAGCTGCCAGAATAAATACGGGTGGTTTTGACGAAAGCTCATTTCTACTCCTCTCCCAAACACTAACTTCGGCGGTGTTTATTTGAAAAAAATTTCAAAATTCCCTCACCGCATGCTCGCTTCGCTGCGCTGCGCTGAGGGAACCGGTCATAATTTTCTTCGAAAATTATGACACTTTTTGAAATTTATGTCACCCCGGCAGGCTGCATTTAGCCGTCCAGCTTCTTGCGGATATATTCCTGAATAGCCTTAGGCGAAGCCGCGCCCTTAAGCGCCTTGTTCGCCTGCCCCATAAAGAACCCGAACACCTTCTGGTCGCCGTTTTTGTACTGCTCAACGGGCTTGGGGTTGTTAGCGATTATCTCGTCAACTACCTTTGCGAGCAGGTCGTTGTCCTCTTTGATCCAGAGGTCGCCCTTGTCCGCGATGTCCTTTGCCGTGCCGCCGTTTTCTATCATCTCGCGGAGTATCGCCTTGCCGTTTGCCTGCGAGATCTTGTCCGTCTGCATAAGCTCCACAAGTTGCGCGAATTCCTTGCCGCTGAATTTCAGCGCTTCCATATCCGCCTCGCCGCGGTTTATTCTGTTCATCAGCTCGCCGAGAATGAAGTTCGCGACGGCTTTCGGGTTGTTGTACTCGGCAAGCGCCTCGTCAAAGAAATCGCAGATTGCCTTGTTTCCGACGATAATATCCGCGTCGGCTTTTTTCAGCCCGAATTCCTCAACATAACGCTTAACGCGCTGCTCGGGAAGCTCGGGAATGGATTTTCTGATCTCCTCGAGCTCCTCCTCGGTAAAGATGATCGGGGGGATATCCGGGTCGGGGAAATAGCGGTAATCGTGCGCGTCCTCCTTGGAGCGCATCGCGGTGGTTTCGCCCAGCTGCTCGTTAAAGCGGCGCGTCTGCTGAATAACTCGCTCACCGTTTTCGAGGAGCTCCTCCTGCCGCTCGATCTCGACTTCAATTGCACGAGCAATTGCCTTCAGCGAGTTCAGGTTTTTAAGCTCCGTGCGCGTTCCGAGCTCGGTTGAGCCCTTGGGCGCTATCGAGATATTAACGTCGCAGCGGATAGAGCCCTGCTCCATTTTGCAGTCGCAGATGCCCGCGTATTGCAGCAGCAGCTTTATCTTCTCAACGAACGCGATGACCTCGTCCGCCGAGTGGAAATCCGGCTCGGTGACTATCTCGATAAGCGGGATCCCGCAACGGTTGTAGTCCGCGAGGGATATTCTGTTCACCTCGTCGTGGACGAGCTTGCCCGCGTCCTCCTCGAGGTGAATTCTGTTAATGCGAATTACCTTGTCCTCGCCGTTTACGTTGATATTAACCGTTCCCGCAAGGCATACGGGGCGCGGCATCTGCGAGATCTGGTACGCCTTGGGAAGATCGGGATAAAAGTAATTTTTACGATCCCATTTCGTGAACCGCGAGATGTCGCAGTTCATCACATATCCCGCTCTTATAATGTACTCGACCGCCCTTTGGTTGAGCACCGGCAGAGTTCCGGGAAGACCACTGCACACGGGGCAGCAGCGCGAGTTCGGCGTTCCGCCGAATTCCGCCGAGCACGTGCAGAAAACCTTGGATTTAGTCAATAATTCCGCGTGTATCTCAAGACCCATTGTGGGAAAATAAGCACTCATTTCTTCACCCCCTTAAAGCTCCGGAGAAAGCGGCACAAAGCCGTATTCCCAAGCGTCCGCGACTTGCAGGATCGTCTGCTCGTCAAAGCGCTTTCCGATTATAGACATTCCTATCGGCAGCCCGTTGTCCGCGGTGTAGCCGCACGTCGTTGAAATTCCCGGCAGCTGCGCGATGTTCACCGTGACGGTGCAGATGTCCGCCTGATACATCTTGACGGGGTCGTTGTCCTGCGCGCCGATCTTATACGCGGGAGTCGGAGCCGTCGGCGTAAGGATAACGTCGGCGAGCTCGAATATCTCGTTGTATTCCTTAATTATCTCCTGCTTCAGCGCGAGAGCCTTTTTGTAGTACGCGTCATAATAACCGCTCGAAAGCGCGTAGTTTCCGAGAAGAATGCGGCGCTTTACCTCCTCGCCGAAGCCGCGCGAACGGCTGTCGCGGATAAGCTCCTCAAACGTTCTGCCCTCGCCGCGAAAGCCGTATTTTATTCCGTCAAATCTTGAAAGATTTGACGCCGCCTCGGCGCAGGCGATAAGATAATACGCGGGGATCGCGTATTTAAGCCCCGGCATCGAGCACTCCACAAGCGTCGCGCCGAGCTTTTCAAGCTCCTTTGCCGCGTCAAGAACGCAGGCTTTTACGGTGTGATCCACCGCGTCGGAGAAAAACTCCTTAGGCAGCGCGATTTTTAGCCCGTTTATCGGCTGACCGATCTTCTCCGTGAAATCCGGAGTGTCAATGTTTGCCGATGTCGCATCGTGACGGTCGTGTCCGCAGATAGCGTTCAGCATGATCGCGCAGTCGCGCGCGTCATTGCATATCGGACCTATCTGGTCGAGCGAGCTCGCGAACGCGACAAGCCCGTAGCGCGAAACTCTTCCGTAAGTCGGCTTTATGCCCGTAACTCCGCAGAATGACGACGGCTGACGGATAGAGCCGCCAGTGTCGCTTCCCAAAGCCGCGGGCGCAAGCGACGCGGAGACCGCCGCCGCCGAACCGCCCGAGCTTCCGCCCGGAACACGCTCAAGATCGTAGGGGTTCTTGGTTTTGGCGAACGCGGAGGTCTGATTCGAGCCGCCCATCGCGAACTCGTCCATTGAAGTCCGCCCGAGGAGAACGTAGCCCTCGGCGTTCAGCTTTTCGATAACCGTCGCGTTGTACGGCGGAATAAAATTCTCAAGCATACGGCTCGCGCAAGTGGTTTTCACGCCGTCGATGCAGATGTTATCCTTTATCGCGAGCGGAATTCCCGTAAGCGCGGTCGCCTTGCCCGCGTCGATAAGCTTCTGAGCGTTCTCCGCGTCCTTCATCGCCTTGTCCTTTGTTACGGTGATGTACGAAAGCAGCCGCGGGTCTACTTCCTCAATTCTCTTGAAATATTCATCGCAAAGCTCCGCCGCGCTGATCTCTTTATTGTCAAGCGACTTGCGGAGGTCGCGTATTTTTGCTCTTTTTATATCCATTTCCGCTCCCCCTATTCTACGACCTTAGGCACGACATAGCAGCCGTCCGCGCTTTCCGTGTTGGAGAGCAGCTTCTCCGTGGAAAAGCTCTCCTCCGCGACGTCCTCCCGCGTGTCCTTGAAGGCTATCTTGTTGCCGTCCTTGGTGTCGTCGTACGTGAGGTCGAACTCCTTTATCTCGTCCATAAGCTCGATAATCGCGCCCATCTCGCCCATAACCTTTTTCATTCCGTCCTCGTCATAATCGAGCTTGGAAAGCTCACAGAGGTGCTCTATCGTTTTCAGTTCTACAGCCATAAGTTTCATATCCTTTCTTGGGAGAATAACATACATTTTTATTATAGCCTATTTTGGGGATTTTTGCAAGTATTTTTTCAAAAAAATGTCCGCCTACGGCGGACACGTTAATTGTCAATTGTCAACTATCAACCGACGATAGAGCTCCAGCACTTTATTGTACCGCCACTCCGGGTCTTTACAGCCGAGCATAGTGATTATATACGTCTTGCCCGACCTCTCGAACGCGGCTATCAGGCAGCGCCCGGCGTTGTCGGTAAAGCCCGTTTTCATGCCGATAGCGTCGGGACAGTAGAAATCCTCGTCATCCCACAGGAGCATATTGCCGTTGTACCAAGTGATCGTCTCGCCGGAGACAAATGTCACATCGCGCTTTGTCGTCGCGACGATCTCCCTTATTTCGGGAACGGACAGCGCGTATTTCGCGATTTTCGTGAGGTCCGAAGCGGTCGTGTAGTGCCGCGGGTCGTCCCAGCCCTCGGGGTTTACGAAGTGCGTATTGCGAAGCCCTATCTCCTCGCCGAAATCGTTCATCAAATCGCAGAAAACCCTCACTGCCGCTCTGTCCGGGAGCTCCGGAATTCCGCTGACCTTGCGCGCGACGTGAACCGCGATAGAATACGCTGCGTCGTTTCCCGACGGCAGAAGAAGCCCCGTTAAGAGATCGTACATCGTCAGACGATGCCCCTTTTTGATAAGGCAAAGGCTCGATTCGGGCTGAACGAGCTCCAGCTCCGTGCCGACCGTCACGACCTCGTCGGCTGAGCAGTATTTCAGCGCGACGGACGCGGTCAATAGCTTTGTGAGGCTCGCGGGCGCGACTTTTCGGTAAATGTTCTCCCCGATGAGAATTCGGTTCTCCTCGACGCAGTAGACCTCATACGCGGTGTAATCTGGCGCGGGGCTTGGCTCTTGGATGATTGGCTCGGGGGTTGAGGAGACCGGCGCTCCTTGGGAGATTTGAGGGGAACTTTCGGGGCGCGAGTTCTCGCGGGAGGTCTCGACCATAGTTTCCAAAGAGGCGCTCTTGCAAGCAGTCAAAAGCGTCGCGGCGCAAAGCGCGGCGGCGATAAGCTTCAATATTCTCATAAGCGCACCTCCTTATTTTAAAGTCGCGGAGAACCGCGCCGTCTAGCTTGCTAGACCCGCGCTAGCCAAGCTGTAAAAGCTCCGTTTCGTTTCGCTTCACTGCGCTTTCACAGCTTGCTTTCTCCGCTCCACTGCATCCC
>JAIDPG010000072.1 GCA_029062865.1 Oscillospiraceae bacterium | reverse complement strand
CCCGTAGGGAGGAGAGGGGGAAATGCCCGCTTTTGTCGGATTTTTGTTTTCCCCCCCTCTCCTCCCGAAGGGTTTCCCCCTCGCACACCCGACGCCGCGTGTCGAACAAGAGTGGCGAAATCCGTGTTAAAGGCGCGTACCGAAACGACCCGACGCCGCGCCCTTTCTGTTACGCTGTCGGAATAATAATTACCCCGCCGTCTATCGGCTCGTCGCAGTTCTCAATATCGTTTTCTTCCATGATTGCGGCGACCGTGGTGTTGTATTTTTTCGCGATGCTCCAGCAGTCTGTTTTCTCATTAGTGTAACAAATCCGCAGGGCGAACTCGTCGCACTTCGGCTTCGGGCAGTCCTCCTTGATCGTCACCGTATCGACTGCCTCAATAGTCCGCGTTGTGTGAAGGCTCGCGTCAAGAGCGATCGTCGACGTGATTTCGAGATTGCCGTCGGGCTTTATCGAAAAGCCCGTGTCGATGACATTCGCGGTAAAATCGATCTGTGTTTCGGGAGTGACGTTCTCGGCGTTTATCACCTGCTCCAGCGGTTCTTGTTTCTCGCAGAAGAACGGCACGCCGTCGGTGTTCGAGCCGTAAACCGTAATGCAAAGCTGCCCCGAAAGCGTCAGCCCGCTTTCGCACGGTCGGCAGACGGCGTTTTTGAGCTCGCTTGCCGCGTCCCACACCGAGCGTATCTCGCCCTTGTCGGTGTTCAGGTTAGAGTGCACCGTGAAGTTCTGTGAGAGCGTCCGCGGCTCGGAGCTGATTTTCAGCATATTCGACGTGAACTCCGTGTCGAACTCCGTTGAATAAACGTCCGTCGCGATGCAGAGCGTATCCTCAAGCTGCGCCCGAACGCGGCACTCGACAAGCAGCTCGCACGAAAGAATACCGCTGTCCGATTTCGGCGAGAGCTCGCAGTTCATCACGCTTATCTCCGGGAACGTCCGGTGCGTGCTTGTAATGCCGTCAATGTCGAGAATGGCGCTTATCGGAATGTCCGCGGTCATTTTCTCGGTGTTCGCCGCGCCATTGTTCTCAGGGTTTTCCGTATCGGGCGTGCCGTAAAGCGCATTTATCGTCACCGTGCCCTTCAGCACCGCCTTATCCGCGATGACCCGAAGATCCGTGATTTTCGGCACGGCGCGGCACTGCATTATAAACGAAATCCCCGCCGCGCCCGTGTCGATCTCCTCGCGGATAGTAAGCTGCTTTTCCGCGAAGAGCGTTTTCCCGCAGCAGTCGATCTCCGTCGTCCGCACCTGAAGTCCGTCGGGGATATTCGGCAGCGCGTATTCCACCGAAGCCGAAGCCTTGATTCGGCAGCTCACCGCCCCTCGAACGTCAATTCGCCGCGGGCTTATCGCGCGGCAGCTGCAATAATCCGACTTCATTTGCAGCGAGATAATGGGGTCTGTGATGTTTTTGCGGTTGAGATCGACTGTTTTCGAGTACGTGTACCGCGCGTCGATACACTGCACGTTTTCCGAGCCCTCGGCGGTGTACAGCACCTTTATGTAGACAACCCCGTCGATGTTCAGCCGCCCGTCGCCTGAAGCGTTATACGAGACGACGGCGGGCTCAAGCGTGCAGGAAAGCACCTTAAAGATGTCGGGGCAATAGTCCGGCAGAACATAATCGAGCTCCACCCCCTGTTCCGTTTGCCCGTCGAACACGACCTCGTCTACGCAGACAATAGTTTTTTCTTCCATAATTATCCTCCTATCGGGTAAAAATCTTTTTCAATCAAATAATATGCTAGTCTACTCTCGGATATGCTTTCCGGGAGACAAGATGTTTTTTTGTTTTTTCCTTGCCTGCGGCGGGGGAAACAGCGGGTTTATATACAGACTGAATTTGTTTCCCCCGCAAGGCAGCCTCCTCAAAAAATTTTGCAGTCGATTGCAGTCGACAATGCGGTACTCTCTGATTGTAAGAAAAAGCGTCACACGCTTTAACCGACGAAAGGGAGTTGAAAAAATGTTGGAAAACGGATTTGTAAAGCTGCAGCGGGATATTACTCAAAGGAAGTGGTTCAAGGACCGTAACACCTTGCAGATGTACGTTACATTGCTGCTTCGCGCGGCTTATAGGGAGAGCGAGTTCGAGGGGATAACGCTTAAGGCGGGTCAGCTGATAACGAGTATACGCAAGTTAATGGAAGCAACATATCTGACAGAACAACAAACCAGAACTGCCCTAAATCACCTGAAAGCAACAGGCGATATAACAGTGCAGTCAACCTCGAAATTCAGCATTATTACGCTGAATCATTACCCCGCGCCGCAGCCGGATAACACGCGTGATATCAAGCGTGATATCACGCAAGGTATCACACAAAATATCAACATTATAAGAAAAAAAGAAGAATGTAAAGAAGAATACCAAGAAGAGGAAGAAGGGGCTTCGCCTGCTCCCGCTTCTGTGGAAAATGATTTTTCTTCCTGCTCAAATGCATCGGAACACCTGACGGACGACCTTGACCGACAGCGCCTTGTCAAGGCTTACGGCAACACGCTTGTGGAGCGTTACGAAGCAAAATTCCGAGCATGGGCAGCGGCGAAGCACGCCGCAAATGTCCCGATGTATCCCACAATAGCAAAGTGGCTCGCAATGGATATCGCGCCGCGGGAGAAAACACCCCCAACGCCGCAGTACCCCGAGCCCGTACCGAAACGCAAATCGAGCATCGACACCGAAAAGCTCCGGCGGGCAGTAATGGAGCAGTATCGCCGAAAAACAATATAATGTGCTGTTTTTGGGACATATGGCAAATTTCCCCGATAAGTACTTGCAATTTGTGTGAAAATATGTTATAATATCTATATATAGG
>JAIDPG010000071.1 GCA_029062865.1 Oscillospiraceae bacterium | reverse complement strand
ACACGGATAAGATCAGACCGATTTTCCGGCGGTCGCAGCTTGTTTATCTGGACGGGCTGTACGGCGACGAAAACTACTCGCTTTCTTTAATAAGCAAAGCGACCCGCCGCGAGACCGTGGAAATAATAAATCTCGGCAAGCGTTTTTGCAGCGTGCAGCTCGTGTCGATCAACGAGCGTCTGCGGATACTGAATTATCTGTGCCAAAACGCGGAAAAGACAGGCTTTAATCGGAACGATCTTTTATTTTACGCGCATTTCTCCGAGGATCGGGAAATGATCGAGCTTCTGAAAAACAAGGGCGCTGTCGTTCCCGAAAACAGGATCAAAATGATAACCGAAGGCGGTAACAATGATGACTGGTTAAGCTACTGCTGGATAGTTCATGAGCTTGACGACGAGCAATTCTTTAGGGTGCTGAACGCGCTCATCGCGGAATGTGGAAGTAAGAAGCTGCACTTCACCGAGCTGTTTTGGGAATATAACAAGAAGCGCTTTGAAAAGCGGGAGTTCTTTAAGTTCCTGCTCGAAAATTTCAATCAGTCCAAAATGAACAAGACCAAGCTTATGAAAGGGATCATCGAGCGCGGCGACGCAGAGTGCCTTGCTCTCTGCGCGGAAAACGGCTGGCTGAAAATGCCCCGAAAGCGCGACGAGATGATCGCCTATGCTGAAAGCAAAGGCAAAACGGAGGTCGTCGCGTATCTGCTGGATTTCAAGAACCGCACCGCCGACCTCGCCGCCGAGCGCGAGAAAGCCGAGAAAAAAGCGGAGCGCGAGCTGAACGCCGACCCCTTTTCCGTTACGGAGCTGAAAAAGCAGTGGAAATACGAAAAGCAAACAGACGGCACGATAATGATAACAGGTTATAAGGGGAACGCCTTGGAGATCGCCGTGCCCGCGCGGATCGGAAAAGCACCCGTGACGGCTGTCGGGAAGCGGGCATTTTCGCCGAACGCCCTGCGGATAACCGAGGAGCAGGCTCTCGTGCGCTGCCGAATAACGAAAATAATCGTTCCCGAGGGGGTTCGGACTATCGGAGAGGAAGCGTTCGGCGGGGCGGGCGCGTGCCGCGCGGTAAAGGGCTTTTTCAACGCTTTTTCCGATCTGCGGGAGGTCGTCCTGCCGAGCTCGCTTGAAGCGTTTTCAAGCCGAGAAGCCGCCGAATCCGCGCCGCGCGTTTTCGTCAACTGCCGTCTGCTGACGGTAAAAGTCCCGCACACCCCGTATACGGAGACCTTCTGCCGAAGCCAAAACGTGGACTTTGAATTTTACGGAGTATAGTTATGGAATACTACTCATTTTCAACGGAATACGGCGCGGCGGACGAGCTTTTCAAGGCGATACTGTCGCTTGATAAAAAGCGCGTTTCGGAGCTTCGCGCGGCAGGCGTTACCCTTTCCGAGGATGTGAAGCGCGTTCTTGTGAACGGCGGCGGTTCTATGGTTTCAAACAAGCCCGAGACGCGGCTCTGGTATCTTTATCTTATCGACATTAAGGGCATCGACATAGCGGATTTTGTGTACATCTCGCGGGAGTTTTATCGGGAAACGGACGCGACACTTTACTATTCCGAAACCGTTCGCGACGCAATGTGGGGAAAATTTTTCAGCGCCGAGGTGTTCAGGTGCTTTCTGGATTGCTATGATCAGACAAAGATGAACAAAACTCGGCTGATGAAGGGCGCTATTGACTCTAACAGCGTGGAGTGCCTCGTAATGTGTGCCGAGCACGGCTGGCTTAAAATGCCGCGCAAGCGTGATGAGATGATAGACTACGCGGCTAAAGAAAACAAGACCGAATGTACGGCGTTTTTGTTGGAATTCAAAAACAAAAACTTCAACCTCGCCGAGGAGCGCGTTAAAGCGGAGAAGAAAATCGAGCGTGAGCTCAACGCTTCGCCGAATTCCGTTTCGGAATTGAAAAAGCTTTGGAGCTGCAAAAAGCGCGAGGACGGCGGGCTTATCATCACGAGCTATAAGGGCAAGCAAACGGAGGTTGTCGTTCCGGAAAGGATCGGAAAGAGCACCGTTTCCGCTATCGGCTCCGGCGCGTTTTCGGGAATGACATGGAGCACAAGAATAACTTCAAATGAGATATGTGATTTCCGCAAAGAGAACATCACAAGGATAACCTTGCCCGAAACAGTGACGGTTATCGGTGAGAACGCTTTTTCCTATTGCAGTAATCTGAAAGCTGTCAATGTTCCGTACGGAGTAAAGGTGATAGAAAAATACGCTTTTCGAAGCACGGGTATCGAGGCAATGGAGCTTCCCGAAACAGTGGAATGTATCAAGGACTATGCGTTCTGGGGCTGCAGGCTCAGAACGATAAAGCTCCCGCAAAGCCTTATGGAGATAAAATCGGACGCGTTCAGCTACTCGTGGCTTGAAAAGATCGAGATACCTTCGAGCGTGAAAGTTATAAGCAAAGGCTCGTTCTGGCACTGCGCCAACTTGAAAGAGGTAATTCTCAATGAGGGCATAGAGGAGATAATGCCTGCGTTCCTTGACTGTCAGTCACTTGAAAAAATAAACCTCCCTGCATCGATAAAGAATATAGTAAACTACAAACGCGACGAAAAAACAGTAAGTCCGTTCGCCGACAGCCACAAGCTCACCGCGACGGTAGAGCGCGACTCTTACGCGGAGGAATATTGCGCGAAAAATAACATAACGTTTGAATATAAAGGAGGAAGCTTATGAACAATTCCGCATTGCTTGAAGCCGCGGTGCTTACGGGCTCGCCCGAGGAGGCGGCGGCGATCTGTAAAACGCTCGCCGAGGGCGAAAACTCCTGCCGCGCGCTGGCACTTGCGTGCCGCTATCGCGGTTTGGATTACGTCAAGGCGCTCGTGGAAAGCGGCGCGACGTTCAAGTACACGCGCCCCGATGTGCAGGGCGGCTATTTTACGTTGTTTTACTGGCTCGCGCCGCTGGAGATGACCGAGGCGCTTCGCAGGGGATTTTTCATCAACAGAACGGACAAGTGCTTCGACAATTCCATAACCCTCACCGACGTAAGAAGCGGAACTGTCAAGGCGTATCAGACCCTGCCGATGGAGCGGCGCGTTGATATAGTTCGGTATCTCTGCGAGAATAAGGAGCGTGTGCTGCTCGACATCAACGAGCTGCTGTTCTATTCGATAATAAGCTGCAGCCGCGAGATCACCGCCGTGCTGAAGGAATTCGGGGCGAAGTTCACCGAAAAGCGGACGACCATTCTTACGGAAGGCGGGCGCAGCTTTGAGTGGCAGGAGTACTGCTATATGCTTGAGTACCTCAGCGACGAGGAGACCTTTGAGGTAATGCGCGACATTTCCGCGGAGGTCGGCGGAAAAATTCTGCATTTCACCGATGCGATCTACTGGGCGAATTATAACCCTCACCGCAAGGTCTTTCGGTTGTTCAAGCTGGAGTTTTTCAGGTTTATACTCGATAACTTCAATGAAAAAAAGATGAACAAAACGCAGCTTATGAAGGGCGCGATAAACGAGAACAGTGTGGAGTGTCTCGCGATGTGCGCGGAAAAAGGCTGGCTTAAAATGCCGAAAAAGCGCGACGAAATGATTGAATACGCGAGCAAGGAGCAAAAGACCGAATGTACCGCGTTTCTGCTAGATTTCAAAAACAAAAACTTCGACCTCGCGGCGGAGCGCGTTAAAGCCGAGAAGAAGCTTGAGCAGGAGCTGAACGCCGCGCCGGATTCCGCTTCGGAGCTTAAGAAGATCTGGAGCTTCAAAAAGCGCGAGGACGGCGGGCTTATCATCACGAGCTATAAGGGAACGCGCGGTGAAATTATCGTGCCGGAGAAAATCGGAAAAAGTGACGTTGTGGAGATCGGCGAGTACGCGTTCGCGGCGAACGCGTCGAGAATTAATATCGAGAAGCGGGATTTCAGCCGGAAATAAATAACGCGAGTTAAGCTGCCGAAAACGAAACCGAAGAA
>JAIDPG010000070.1 GCA_029062865.1 Oscillospiraceae bacterium | reverse complement strand
AATACGGCATTTCGATAACGATCGGCGACAACTGCTGGATAGGCGGCAACGTTGTGATTTGCCCGGGCGTGAAGATAGGAAGCGGCGTTGTTATCGGCGCGGGCAGCGTCGTGACGCATGACATTCCCGACAACGTTGTAGCGGCGGGAAATCCGTGCAGGATACTCCGCGAAATTACCGACGAGGATTTAAAATATTATTACAAAAAGCGCGAATTCGGCGAGAGTGACTTGGCTTTTATCGAAAAGAACAGCGGATTTAAGAAATTCGAGGAAATATAATGACGCTTCAACAGATAAAATACGCGCTGGCTGTCGCACGGCGCGGCTCGATGAACAAGGCGGCGGAGGAGCTTTTCATTACGCAGTCGACGCTTTCAACAGCGATCCGCGAGCTTGAGAGCGAGGCGGGGATCTCGATTTTCCTCCGCACGGGCAAGGGCGTTTCCGTAACGCCCGACGGCACGGAGTTTTTGAACTACGCCGACAGAGTTTACGAGCAGTTTGAGCTGCTACAGGAAAAATACGGCAGAAACGGCGCGAATTCCAAAAAAAAGCGAAAATTCGGCGTTTCGGCGCAGCACTATTCGTTCGCCGTTAAAGCCTTCGCCGAAATGGTGAAGCGCTTTGACACGTTGAATTTCGACTTCGCGATGAGAGAAACGAAAACCCTCGACGTTATAAGCGACGTGGGCTCTATGAAAAGCGAGCTTGGGATATTGTTCAAAAGCGCGTTCAACGGCAGGATAATCGACAAGATGCTCGCCGAGAACGACCTTGATTTCACGCCGCTTGTAAATTGCCGCGCCTATGTCTATTTGTGGAAGGATCACCCGCTCGCGAACGAGCCGGAGATCTCGCTCGAAATGCTGAAGGAATATCCGTGCATGTGCTTCGAGCAGGGCGACGGCGTGGCTTCATACTTCGCCGAGGAGATTTTAAGCGATATTGAATACCCGAGAATAATCAGGAGCTTAGACCGCGCGACGCAGCTTAATCTTATGGTCGCCTTAAACGGATATACGCTCTGCTCCGGGATAATAAGCGAGGAGCTGAACGGCAGCCTGTACAAAGCCGTGCCGTTTAAAGAGGACGGCGAAAACCGCAACTCAAATATGGAGATCGGCTATATAGCTAAGAAAAACAGCCACCTTTCCGAGTTCGCGGAGGTGTATCTCGAAGAGGTCCGAAAGGCGATCGGAAAACAGTGATATTTCGATAGCGCGACAACGCCGTAGTATAAAAAAAATAAAAAAATTAGAAGGTGATTTCAGTGGTTTATACATTGACTTTAAATCCCGCGCTGGATCATATAATTTATTTAAGCGAAATGAAGGAGGGCGGGCTCAACCGCACAAGCCGCGAGTTTCTGGAGGTCGGCGGAAAGGGGATAAACGTCTCGCTGGAGCTCGCGGAGCTTGATATAAAATCAAGGGCGCTGGGCTTTGTCGCGGGTTTTACGGGGTATGAGATCGAGCGGCAGCTTCAGGAGCGCGGCATTGAGACGGATTTCGTGTGGCTTGAAAACGGAATTTCCCGCATCAACGTAAAGCTGAAAAATTACGGCTCCGAAAAGATAACGGAAACCTCGCTGAACTCGGACGGACCGGACATTCCGGACGCGGCGCTGATACAGCTTTTCACGAAGCTCGGCGCGATCTCGGACGGCGACACGCTTGTGCTCTCGGGGAGCGTCCCGAGTTCGCTTCCGAACGATATTTACGCGCAGATTTTGGAGTATCTCACGGGGAAAAGCGTAAAGATTGTCGTGGATACGCAGGGCGAGGCGCTGGCTTCAACGCTTGTCTACAGACCGTTTTTGATCAAAATAGATTTGGACGAGCTTGGGAGAATGTTCGGCGAGCGCCCCGCCTCGATGCTCGAAGCTGCCGCCTGCGCTTCTAATCTCCGTGAAATGGGCGCGGGGAATATTCTGATTTCAATGGCGGAGGACGGCGCACTGTTCCTTGATGAAAACGGCGGATCGCACTATTGCGCCGCGTGCAAGGGCAAGGTGCGGAACACAATGGGCACGGGCGACGCGATGCTCGCGGGATTTCTGTCGGGCGCTCTCGACGATGACACCGATATGGATTACGCGCTTCTCCTCGGCACGGCGGCAAGCGGCGCGACGGCGTTCTCGGACGGCATCGCGAAAAAGGACGAAATTCTCGATCAGATGAAAATTCTCATGAAAGGAAACGCGTAAATGGATATTCTTCGCGGCGTGCTTTTGGGCGCGGCTTACGCGTTTTACTTTTCGGTTATCGGCGTAAAGCTCGTAAGGGCGTTAAGGCTATCTTTGGCAATCAAGCGCCGAAATACCGTTGTTTGCAGCGCCGAGATAACGGACATTAAGCTCCGGCGGCTTACAAGCGTAAAGTCCGCTGAGGCACAGTATTCCATAGGCGGTCACAAATACACTGGGCAAATGGTTGGTATGTTCAACGGGAAAATCTCAATAGGGCAGACGCTTTCGGTTATCGTAAACCCCGACAACCCCGAGGTGTTCGCACTTAACGAAAGCCAACCGCGGCAAGCCTCCGCGACTTACGCGGTATTAGCGGCGCTGCCCGTATTATTTGTCGGGGTGATAATTTTGGCGGTGACCTTTTTATGAACGGAAAGCTTTCCACGGAATTTGTGGTTGAAGCCTGCTTTATTATGTTACTGATCGCGGCGGCGTGTGTTGCGGCGGGTTTCGGCGGCGTGGTTCGGAGCGCCGTTGTGCTTTTTATATTCGCCACCGCGGCGGTGCTTAACATTATCCGCCTTGTGCGGGCGGTGATTTTCCGCCGCGCCGTGAAGACAGGAAACGTTATATTCCGCGACGCCGTTATAAAGGCGGGATTCCGTCCGACGGGAGTAAAAAGCTACAACCGCACGGCGCACGCGTTCGCGGTGTTTGATGACGGCGGAGAAACGCGCGTTACGCATATGATAGGCACGTGCGACGAAACGCTCCGGACGGGAGACCGCGCACGGATAATGCTGAACAGCCGCGATAAATCAATGTTTGCGTTAGAGGAGAAACAGGTTCGCGGCGCGGTCGCGGCATACGCGTTTTACACGGCGATTTGCGTTTTGTTTTCAGCAGCGCTGGCGGTCTGCTTTGTTTTGATGAGGTGAGAAAATGGCAATCCTGATAACGGGCGACACGCACGGCGGGATAGATATGCATAAGCTCTCACGAAGGGAGCTGAAAAGCCGCGGGATAACAATAGGCGAGGGCGACTTTCTGATAATACTCGGCGATTTCGGCTTCCCGTTTTTGGACAGCGAGGTCTCAAAGCCCGGCGGCGAGTATCACTATTGGATGAAATGGTTTCGTGAGCGGAAGTATACGATCCTCTGGATCGACGGCAACCACGACAACTTCTGCTTCTGGGATAAACAGCCGATAACGGAGCGCTTCGGCGGGAAGGTGCAAGTCCACCCCGAAGCCGAGAATGTGCTTCATCTTATGCGCGGAGAGATCTACGAGATTGAGGGAAAAACGTTCTTCACATTCGGCGGGGCGGTTTCGCACGACAAGTCTTACAGAAAGCCGGGCATAAGCTGGTGGGCGCAGGAGGAGGCATCTCCGGAGGAGATGAAAAACGCCGAGCGCAATCTTAAGGCAAGGGATTTCAAGATCGATTATATTTTGACGCACACTCCGCCGAGGGCGGTTTTAAGCGAAGCGCCGGGGCTGACCTATATCAAGGACAGAACCGCGGATTTCCTTGACGAGATCATGGCGCTGACGGAATATAAGCTCTGGCTTTGCGGTCATATCCATAGGGATTGTATTATTCGGAGCGTACGGCTTGCGGCGTTGTATCAAAGCGTGGCGGAGCTTTCCGAGCTTGAAAGGGAGCTTGAAGCCTCTCCGTTTGCGGGGAGCAACTAAAAATAACGGAAAGGGTACTTGCAATATACGGAAAAATGTGGTATAATATAGTCAACGATAGGGCGGCGCATTATAGCAACGCTTGATTAAAATCATCGTAAAGGAGGCGCATAAAATTTGCGAAAGCGAGTGATGTTTGCCGCAGCGAAGCGGAGGCAAATATCACTCGGCTAGCCCGAATGAAGTTCGGGCGCTTCGCAAATTTTAAATTATAATATGATACAATACGACGAAACGCGGCTTGCCATAGAGGGCTTGAAGCCGCAGCTTGAGGAGCTCCGCGGGGCATTGAACCTCGAGGGGATAAAAATCAAGCTCGACGAGCTGGAGATGAAAACCACCGAGCCGAGCTTCTGGGACGACCCCGAAAAATCGCAGGCGGTTTTGCAGCAGATAGGGCAGTACAAAAACACGATCTCAAGCTTTGAGAAGCTTTGCGAAAACCGCGATGACGTGCTGACGATGATAGAGCTCGCCGAGGAGGAAAACGACGAATCCATGGTCGGCGAAGTCAAGGAGCTCGCGGATAAGGTCATGAGTGACTACGAGGCGATGTCATTGGCGACGCTTATGACTGGCGAGTACGACAGCTCTAACGCGCTTGTGTCGTTCCACGCCGGCGCGGGCGGCACGGAGGCGCAGGACTGGGTGCAAATGCTGCTTCGTATGTACACAAAGTGGGCGGACAGCCACGGCTTCAAAACCGAGATACTGGATATTCTCGACGGCGATACGGCGGGCATTAAAAGCGCGTCGATCCGCATCGAGGGCTTCAACGCCTACGGATATTTAAAGAGCGAGCACGGCGTTCACCGTTTGGTGAGGATCTCGCCGTTCGACGCATCGGGCAGGCGGCAGACGAGCTTCGCCTCCGTTGAGGTAATGCCAGAGATCGAAAAGGACGTAAACGTTGAGATAAAGCCCGATGAAATCGAGATGGAGGTCTTCAGGGCGAGCGGCGCGGGCGGACAGCACATCAACAAAACAAGCTCCGCGGTGCGCCTCATTCACAAGCCGACGGGGATCGTCACCGCGTGCCAGACGCAGCGCTCGCAGGTGCAGAATCGCGATTACGCGATGAAGATGCTTATCTCAAAGCTCGTGCAGATAAAGGAGCAGGAGCATCTCGACAAGATCTCGGACATCAAGGGCGAGCAGCTTAAGATCGAGTGGGGAAGCCAGATTCGCTCGTATGTTTTTATGCCGTATACGCTTGTAAAGGATGCGCGCACAAAGTTTGAGAACGCGAACGTTGGCGCGGTTATGGACGGAGACCTCGACGGCTTTATGAACGCGTACTTGAAAGCGAAGAGCTTAGGAGAAATCTAATGAAAATTCACGTAACGCGCGGCAGCGTTTGTATGGGCGACGATGTGTTCGACAACAGCCGCGATATCGAGTTCGCGACAAACGCGTCCGTCGGCGATATTATCCCTGAGCTGAACGCGAATTCATTCTTCCCGCACGTTTCGGGAAACGACGTGATGTGGGCGGTGGAAAACGCGCGTAAGGAGCGTATTCTTGAGTACTACACCAAATCCGAAAGGACGGATTTCAAGATCCCGGAAAACACGCGTCTGAAAGAAGCCTGCGGCGACAAGCTTTCGCTTCACTGCGTGTATTATTCAAGCTATAAGTAAATAATAAGCATATTGAAAGGGGTGATAAAATGAAAAAGTTTCTGACGATTCTTATCGGCACTATCGCGGGCGACCTCGTTTATGAGTATGTGATCAAGCCGAAAATCAACGAGAAAAAGGACGAGAAAAAGTAAAATGAAAACTTGCCCCGTTTCGGGGCAGGTGAGCTTGCAGTTATTTTTGCGGTTTCCCCCGCCTTCGGCGGGGGAGACGGCCGGGGGGGTATAGTGGGCTTGAGGGGGTGGTAAAAGGCAAAAAAATAA
>JAIDPG010000007.1 GCA_029062865.1 Oscillospiraceae bacterium | reverse complement strand
TTCAAAAAGTGTCAAGATTTTCGAAGAAAATCTTGACCGGTCGCGTCAGCGTAGCGCAGCGGAGCGCGAAGCGCGGAGCGAGCATACGGTGACGCGATTTTGAAATTTAAAATTTAAATAAGAGGTGGCATTTTTATGAGTGGGTCTGGCAAAGAGAATATATTTGTCCGCATTGCGCATTATCTGTTCCCGCAGAAAGGCGACGAGGGCAAGGAGGTCGTAAGGAAGATCATCTTTCTTGCGGCGGCGGTCGTGCTGATCGTGACGGGCACTATTCTGATTACGGATAATGTTCGTCGAATGAAAACCAACAAGGACGACGACGATCGTGCGAACGATTTCCATAATCAGTCGATTATCGTAAGCGCGCCCGTGGAGAGCACTTCCGAGCCGGTGGAATCCGCGGTGGATAAGCCGAAGGTGGAGCGTCCCGTGCAGGCGCAGTTTGAAACCCTGCTTCAGCAGAATCCCGAGACTATCGGATGGATCACTATCCAGGACACCAAGGTGGATTACGTTGTCGTGCAGGGCGAGGACAACGACAAGTATCTGACTACGACGTTTACGGGCGGCTATGCTAAATCGGGCACGCTGTTTGTCGATTATATGGATAAGATAACGCCGTATGACGAGCCGGACAATATTGTTATCTACGGGCACAATATGGCAACGGGAGAGTACTTCGCGCCGCTTATCAACTACTTCAACTGGGAAAACGGACACAATCACGATGATCTCTCGTTCTACAAGGCTCACCCGACGATTGAGTTCAACTCGCTGTACAAGAACAGTACTTACAAGATTTTTGCAGTGATGATGCTGAATGTCTACGAAGACGCGGGCGAGGTGTTCAACTATCACGTCAAGCACAACTTCAGAGATCAGGACGACTTTAACGAGTATGTCGCGGAGATTTTAGACCGCTCGACGTTCTACAATCCCGACGTGAACGTACAGTACGGCGACAAGCTTATCACGCTGTCTACGTGCAAGTTCGGCAGCTATGGCACCCAGGACCTTCGACTTGTCGTGTTCGGGCGCGAGGTCCGCGAGGGCGAAAGCTCCGAGGTTGACGTAAGCAAGGCGTACTCCAACCCGAACCCGAAGTTCTATGATATGTACGACAAGACGTTCAACCATAAGTGGGAAGGCAGAAAGTGGGATAAGAAGCTTCTGGTTGGCTACGAGGACTAGAGCGTGTTCAAATTAACGCTCAACGCCCGTCTTGCGGCGGATTTTCCGGGGCGACTTTAGTCGCTCGATTACTTCGTTAATTTTTCTTGAAATACATAAAGTATGTCAGGTAAACCGAAGGTTTTCCGCTAAAAATTGCCTCGTTATGCGAAAAATCCGCTTCGCAATCCGGACATTTCGGTTAATGTAAACACGCTCTAATAAAGGGGATTTGATAAGATGAGGAATTTCTCTTTGGCAAAGCTGTTCGCGGCGCTGCTGATCTGCAATATTTATCTGTTCACGTGTGCGGTTTCGGGGACGGTTTCCGAGGCTAAGCCCCAAGATCAGAATAAGCAGTCCGATGATTTTCAAAACGACAACACACACGGAGGAACGATCGATTTCATCGTTGAGGACAACGTTGTCGACACGGGCGGATCTAACGAGCTTGAGACTCTCGAGCTTGTGAACTTCGGCTTCGCTAAGCCGACCTTCGCGCAAAAGCCCCTGAACTCGTCCTACACCCCCACGTCCACGGTAAAGTCGCTCGCGGGGCTTGCTTCATCATCGTCAAGCACGACGACTTCAACAAACACGCCTATCATCGTAAGTATGCCGGAGCCGGTTTCTTCGGAGCCCGTATCCTCCGAGCCTGTTTCCTCGGAGCCTACGTCAAGCGAACCCGAATCAAGCGAGCCCGATAATTCGAGCGAGCCGATCATACCGAACGATCCCAATCCCGACGCGGCAAACGAGATTTTACGCGTTAAGAACAGCGGTCGTGAGGAATCCGGAAAGGCAATCGATATTGTTTCGAGAATCGTCCAGAACGAGGTCGGAAACACGTTCGCGCCGGAGGCGATAAAGGCGAACGCCGTCGCGGCCTATACATACGTCAAGTATCAGAACCTCCACGGAAACACGCCGCAATGCGTTCTGAAGGACACCGCGAGCGAGTCCGTGCGGACGCTGGTAGCGTCCGTCATCGGCGAGGCGATATATTATGACGGCACGCTTATTCAAGCGGTTTACTTCGCGTCGTCCGCGGGCGGAACGCTTTCGAGCGCGGACGTCTGGGGCGGCGATCTGCCGTATCTCCAAAGAGTCGAGTGCGACTTCGACGCGCAGTTCGACCCGAATTACGGCAAAGAGACAATGTTTACGGCAGCCGAGATGAAGCAATACGTTAAAAATGAGACCGGCATTAATCTCACCGGCGACCCCGCGTACTGGTTTGAGATAGAAAACCGCATCAGCGGGAAATACGTCGGCGATATGAAAATCGGTGATAAGTCGTACTATAATGACAGCAGCAATAACTCCGTGGAAATCACGGGGAGACGTTTCCGCGAAAACATTATGGGCTACGCCATCAGAAGCTCGGCGTTTGACATTTCCTACAACTCAAGCACCGACAAATTCACGATAACGACCTACGGCTACGGTCACGGCGTGGGACTCAGTCAGCACGGCTCGAATATCCTTGCGAGAGAAAAGGGCTGGGATTATATCGATATTCTTACGTTCTACTTCACGGGAACGGAGATCTACTGAAAAATAAAGTCAAAAAACTCCCCCGGTTGGGGGAGTTTCGGTTTGTATAAAAAATCAAAATCAACATTTCTTTTTAATGAATAAGCGCCTCGAGCTGCTGCTCTACTCTCACCATAATATCCATAATGAGAATTACTGCGAGCGCTACGTTGAAGACGTTTGAGATCGCGATAAACGTCGCGGCGGTGCGTTTGCTGTGCTTGAGCTTCAGCCCGTTCATCGCCGCGCCGATCCACGCCGCGGAGGCTACCACCGCGCACACCAGCACCAAAATCGCCGCGAACGCCGTGACCTCGACCTTCATCAGCTTCGTCACGATAAGCTCCAGCACGAAATCCGCGAACGGAAGCAGCGTCAGCGGGAGCGTCGCTATCGCCCACTCCTTGTCGCCGCGCCTGAAAAATATCAGCACCAGCAGTATAAAAACGACGCAGATCACGCCACATTCAATAGCCATAGTTCCTCCAAAACTCAAGGAAATACCGAAAAAATCGCTGTAAAGTGTTATTTAAACAAGTCGTAAGCCTTTTCATTGTCCTCGCAGACCGCATAGGAAACGACGTTTCCGTTCAGCTCGATAAAGCTGTCGTCAAACTTATACATCTCATCGGGCTTGTAGGTCTCAAAGGTCTTGCGGTGGATCTGTACGTGCGTTTTCAGCGCTTCTGCAATCCTGTTCGCGGCGTCGGCGTCCTTCGCGACAAACACGCCGTATTCCCTCGGCGAGGAGCCGTTGCCGCAGACAAACGCGGAGAAATCCTTAACGTCCTCAGCGTCGATAAGGAAGCGGTCGTGGAGCGTGTCGGCAGAAACGCTCACCATTTCGGGAAGCCGCGTACCCGCGCTTGAAGCCGCCTCGTTAAGCGCGCTCGTAAGCCCGGAGGTTTTTTCAGAGGGAGTTTTACCCGAGTCACCGCCGCCGCAGCCCGTTAAACTCATACAAAGCATTGCCGTAAGGAATATTGAAATCAGTTTCTTCATTTAATTATACCTCGTTTTTATGAATAAATGTGCGAATTATTGTCCGACAGCCTTCTGAAGCCCCGAAAGCAGCACGGGATATGTAGCGCCTAAGAAGTGCATTCCGTCCTGTTCGGCGTATTCCTCCTTGAAGTTGCCGTCTGCGTCCTTAATTACCGCGTTGAAATCGTAGTACATAACGCCGAGAGTTTCGGCGAGCGCCTTTATCCGCGTGTTCGCGGTGTTGATTATCGTGTTGGTAACGCCGGAATAGCTCGCCATGGAGCTGTCCGCGGTGATCGGCGGCACGGAGATAACGCAGATAGTGCTGTCCGGGCAGCCGCTTTTCAGCGCGTTTATCAGCCCGCGATAGCCGTTTTCAAAATCGTCGAAGTTGGTCTTCGGTGAAAGCGAGTTCGAGCCGAGCATTATGAAAATGCGCTTCGGCTTGAGCGACTTCGCGTAGTCCACCGCGCTTCCCGAATAGAACGCCTCGTCAAACGCCGAGACCTGCGCGCCGTATGCCGTATAGCCGATAGCCGCCGCGACATTCTTGCGCTCGATATGCTCGTAGAGATACAACCCCGTGAAAATACTGTCGCCGATGAACAAATCGTCCTTGAAGAACTCCTTATCAAAACTGCCGTCGGGCGGAGGAACGAAATTCGTCGAGGTCGTGGAGTTGCCCGCACTTGTATTTGAAGTCGGCTCGCTTGTATTTGAGGCGGGCGCACTCTGCTCGGGCGTGGAAGAAACGCTCGCGACGGACGAAACGGCGCTCTGGTTTCTGTTGTTTCTCGAAGCGTCGTCCTTGTCGTACTTCGCGTTGTTCATCGCGATAGCGAAGATAACACCGACGATCGACAGAATAACGCAGATCATCAGCACGTTCGTGATTATCACGGCGGGCGGGAGCTTCGGGCGCTTCGGCGCGTCGTATTTCGACTTCCCCGTCGGCTTGTTCAGCGGACGAGCGCCCGTTTTGTTTATCGGGATACCGCCGGGCTTGCCGGAGGGCTTTACGGCGGGCTTGATGTTCGGCTTTCCGGGAGTGCCGGGGCGCACGGAGGTTTTGCGTATCGGAACACCCTTTTTGTTATTTGACGGCTTTCTGTCATTCATATTCAAAATACCGCACCGTCCTTTTTATTGTCAATTATGCAGCGCATAGTTTTCCTTCTTTCTGTTTGTTGAATGATTTCGACTTGCATTATTTATTATTGTTTCCCCCGCCTGCGGCGGGGGAAACAACGGTTTTTTGCAAACCGATTGTGTTGAGACAGTTTGAATACGTTATACACACTCTATATTATAATATAAATAGGATAAAATTTCAAGTAGGTAAGCGAAAAATTTCAGATTTTCTTCAGATTTGGGGGAGATTTAATCCTGCCGCATTTTCCGCTCGTACCACTCTTGGCGGGTCATAAGCACCTGGCGGGGCTTTGCGCCCTGATATCCGCCTACGATGCCCATTCTCTCCATTGTGTCGATAAGCCTTGACGCTCGCCCGAAGCCGAGCTTCAAACGGCGCTGGAGCGAGGACGTGCTCGCCTGCCCCGCTTCTATTACGTACTCGATAGCCTCCTCGAGCTTGTCGTCCTGCTCGTCGTCGTCGAGATCGCCCGAGGCGGATTCCTTGCCGCCGGAGCTTACCATCTCGGCTTGGCGCTCTATCTCCGCGATTATGCTCTCGTCATACTCCGCCTTGAACGTCTGGCTGATAAACTGCACGACGCGCCCGATCTCGCTGTCCGAAACGTAGCAGCCCTGCAGTCTTATCGGCTTTTGCACGCCGACGGGCATATACAGCATATCGCCGTTGCCTAGGAGCTTTTCCGCGCCGGAGCCGTCAAGGATAACGCGGCTGTCGCTGTTGCTTGATACCAGCAGCGCGATACGGCTCGGGATATTGCCCTTGATAAGCCCGGTCACTACCTGAACGGTCGGCTTCTGCGTCGCGATGACAAGGTGCATTCCCGCCGCTCTCGCTTTTTGAGCGAGGCGCACGATGCTGTCCTCAACGTCCTTCGGAGACGCCATCATAAGATCCGCCAGCTCGTCAATAAAGATGACGATGTGCGGCATTTGCGGGAGCTCGGGGTTGTCCTTGGCGAGGTCCTTGTAGCCGTCGATGTTGCGGACGTTGTTTTCCGAAAACAGCGTGTAGCGGTTCTCCATTTCCGTAACCGCCCACGCAAGCGCGCCCGCAGCCTTCTTCGCCTCGGTAACAACGGGAATAAGCAAATGCGGGATTCCGTTGTACATCATAAATTCGACCTGCTTGGGGTCGACCATTATAAATCGCACTATACACATCTGACGCTGCCGACGCCTTAAGA
>JAIDPG010000069.1 GCA_029062865.1 Oscillospiraceae bacterium | reverse complement strand
AACGTAAAGCTCGTACGCGAGGGCAACAATGCTGTTTAAACAGACGTATTGGCTGAAAAGCGTTCTTGCTATCGACGAGGAATTCCTGCGGAAAAACCGAGTTAGGGCGCTTATTCTGGATATGGACAACACGCTTTCGATGCACGGAGACCCCGCCGCGGAAAGCGGCATTCCGGAGTGGCTGAATAAAATGCGTCGGCTGGGAGTAAGAATGTGCGTTGTCTCAAACAACACGACAAAGCGCGTTGCGCCTCTTGCCGCTAAACTCGGGCTGCCGTTCACCGCAAACGGCGCGAAGCCGCTGACTTTCGGCGTGAACCGCGCGGTCAAGAAAATGCGCGTTAAAAAGCGGGAGACGCTCGTCGTCGGCGACCAGATATTCACGGACGTAATGGCGGGAAATCTCGCGGGAATTCGCACCGTGCTTGTCGAGCCGTTTCATTTGGAGAAAACATGGACGTTCCGCCTTAAACGCAAGGCGGAAAGCTTGGTGTTTCACAGAAATTACGATGACTTGGAGATGAAGTGATGATCTCATTCGGACCGGGCGGAAACTCGATAAGCTGGGGAAAACTGAAATTCCCCGCCGATCTGCCGCAGTATCTGAAAGATCTCGGGCTGAACGGCTATGAGGTCGAGTGCGGGCGCGGCGTGCGGATTTCCGAAGCGGCAAGCGCGCTCCCGAAGCTCGCGGAGGAGCACGGCTTGTACATAACGCTCCACGCTCCGTATTTTATTTCGCTGTCGTCCGTTGAGGAGGAAAAGCGGGAAAACAGCGTTGAGTATATTCTGCAATCCGCAAAGGCGGCGAAAATCGTCGGGGCGCGGAAGATAGTCGTGCACAGCGGCTCCTGCTCGAAAATGAGCCGCGCGGAGGCGTGTTTTCTCGCGAAGCAGACGCTCGCAAACGCGCAAAAAGCCCTCGACGAGAACGGGCTTTCGGATATAATCATCTGCCCCGAGACGATGGGGAAGATAAACCAGCTCGGGACGCTGGAGGAGGTTCTGGAGCTCTGCGGCGTTGACGAGCGCTTCCTGCCGACGGTGGATTTCGGACACCTGAACGCGCGGACGCTCGGCGGGATAAAAACGCGCGAGGACTACGCCGGGATGCTGGATCTGATCGAAAATGAGCTCGGCTTCGAGCGGCTGAAGAATATGCACATCCATTTCAGCAAGATCGAGTACACAAACGGCGGCGAAAAGCGGCATTTAACGTTTGCGGACAAGCAGTTCGGTCCCGATTTCAAGCCGCTTCTTGAGGAGATACACAAGCGCAAGCTGGAGCCGTCGATAATCTGCGAAAGCGACGGCACGCAAGCCGAGGACGCAGCGGAGATGAAGAAATATTACGAGAGCTTATAGAGGGAAGAAAAATGAAGATTTTAGTGCTTAACGGTCCTAATCTGAACCTGCTCGGGGAGCGCGAGCCGAATATTTACGGCGATAATTCGCTGAGCTCGATAAACGAGGCGCTTGCAAAAAAAGCGGCGGAAATGGGCTTTGAGACCGCGTTCTTTCAGTCGAACGGCGAGGGCGCGATAATAGACGTGCTGCACGACGCGCGGCGCGACTGCGCGGGCGTGATCTTGAACGCGGGCGCGTACACGCATTACAGCTACGCTATCCGCGACGCGATAGCCGCGATAAAGATCCCCGTTATCGAGGTGCATTTGAGCAACGTCGACAGCCGCGAGGAATTCCGCAAGACGAGCGTCATCGCGCCTGTCTGCAAGGGAAGCATCTCGGGCTTCGGGAAATTCAGCTACGATCTCGCGCTAATAGCGCTTGCCAAGCTGCTTCGGGGAGAGTAAATGGGAAATTCGGTTGGAAATATGAACGAGAAAAACGCGTTAACGTCGCTGATAAAAATGCTCCCGTCGGAGGGCTCGGCGGTGCTTGTGACGTCGCCGCTTTCGATGAAATACTTCACGGGGCTGCCAGTTGAAAGCGGGCTGCTGCTTGCCTCAAAGGAATTACAGCAGTTGTTTTTGACTAAAAGAGAATACGAGCTTGTAAAGAAAATCCCGAATTCGCAGTCGGAGGTCGCCGTTTCGGTATTAACGGACGGAGCGCAGCTTTTGGATCTGCTGATAAAATACGGGATAAAGCGCGTTTATATTGAGGCGGAGAAGATGACCGTCTCGGAATACGCGATCTACAAGGAACAGCTCCACTACGCGCAGATCGACACGTCGAGCGCGCTTGACAACGCGATTGCGGAGCTTCGCGCGATAAAAAGCGAAAGCGAGCTTGCGGCGATAACCAAAGCCCAGAAGATCTGCGACGAGGTTTATGACAGAATTCTCGGAAACGTCCGCAAGGGAATGTCCGAGCGGCGCATCGCGATGATGATCGAGTATTTCCTTGCCGATTTCGGTTCGGACGGCGAGCCCTTGCCGATTACGGTTCTTTCGGGCGAGCGCACCGCCACCCCGAGTTTAAGACCGAGCAGCCGCGAAATATCCGAGGGCGACCTGTTGATTATGGAATTCGGAGCGCGTTCGGGCGGCTATTGCGCGAAAATGAGCCGCACGTGCGCCGTCGGCAGGATAGACCCGAAGCTCGAAAACGCCTATAACGCGGTTTCCTGCGCTATGCAGGACGGACTGAAGGCGCTCCGCGCGGGGGTAGGCAGCAAAGTTCCCGACAGTGTGGCGATGGCGACCTTGAACGCGTGGGGAGTCGATCAATACTGCTCAACCTCGTTCGCGCACGGAATTGGCTTAGAGCCCGTAGAGCCGCCGTTTTTGGGACGCGGCGCGGGCGTTTCGCTGAAAGCCGGCACCGCGCTGTTCACAAAATGCGGCATAATCGTTCCGGGGAGATTCGGCGTAAAGCTTGGTGATATGGCGGTTTTAACGGACATAGGCTGCACAAATCTGACGTCTTCGACGAAAAGTTTATTGCATATTTGAGTTTTCCCCGCTAAAGGCGGGGATTTGCTTTTATACAGCCGATTTGGTCCTTGTTCTCCCCAAATCCCAAAAAAATTTAAAAAAGTACTTGCAAAGCGCGGAGAAATCTGTTATAATATAAAATGAGGTTTGTATTGCCCCCATTGCGGGGGAGGTTAAATAAAAAAATTGGAGGTTCGCTATATGATTACAGCGGGAGATTTCAGAAACGGTGTTACATTTGAAGAGGACGGCAACGTAATGCAGATTATCGAGTTCCAGCACGTGAAGCCGGGTAAGGGCGCGGCGTTTGTCCGCACGAAGGTGAAGAACGTTATCACGGGCTCGGTGGTTGAAAAGACCTACAACCCGTCCGCAAAGTTCCCGACGGCTTTTGTTGAGAGAAAGGATATGCAGTATTCCTACTCGGACGGCGAGCTTTATCACTTTATGGATCAGGAGACGTTCGAGGACGTTCCCGTAAACGCGGCGGATGTTGGAGAGAACTTCAAGTTCGTAAAGGAAGAGATGATGTGCAAGGTGTTGTCTTATAAGGGCAAGGTTTTCGGCGTTGAGCCCCCGAACTTCGTGGAGCTTCAGGTTACGCAGACCGACCCCGGCTTTGCGGGAAACACCGCGACTAACGCGACCAAGCCCGCGACTCTCGAAACGGGCGCGGAGATCCGTGTGCCGCTCTTCATCGACGAGGGCGAGCTTATCCGCATCGACACCAGAACCGGTGAATACATGGAGCGTGTTAAGTAATCAATTGACAATGTACAATGTACAATTGACAATCGTTGTGCCGCGTTGCGGCGGCGCATTAAAGCGCGTTTTGATTAAAATCAACTGAAAGGGGTGCAGTGAATTTCAAAAAGTGTCAGCCGCAGTGGAGCGAAGCGGAACGAATGCTGACCGGTCTCGACAGCCGTGCAGAGCGTAACGAAGCGAAGCGAAGTGGAGCGGAGCACGGGTGACGAGATTTTGAAATTCTTTAAAATATGACAATAGGTGAGAAAGTATCGTATCTGAAGGGTCTCGCCGAGGGGCTTCAGACCGAGGATAAGATCGTAAACGGAATTCTGGACGTTCTGGCGGATATTGCCGATAATCTCCGCGAGGTGGACGAGGAGCTTGACGATGTGGCTTCCGTGATGACCGACCTTGAGGAGAGTGTCGCGGATATCGAGGACGACCTCTACGGCGACGATGACGACGATTATTATGACGACATCGACGACGAGCTCGACGATATGTACGAGACTGTCTGCCCGAACTGCGGCAACGCGATACGCTTTGATTACGAGCAGGCGAACGCGGGCGGAATGGACTGCCCGAATTGCGGAAAGCGTCTGGAGTTCGTGGTTGACGAGGACGACGATTCCGAAGAGCTGTAAAAAATAATGTATAATCGATAATGGACAATGGATAATTAGGGAGCGAAAATCCGCCTAGTTGTCCGTTGTCTATTGTTTTTGGAGGAAGTATGAGCTGGCGTGATAATCTGATCAGGATAGAACCGTATGTCGCTGGCGCACAGCCCGACAAGACGGACTTCATAAAGCTGAACGCTAACGAAAACCCGTACCCGCCGTCACCGAAGGCGATTGCCGCCATTCGGGAGTTTAACGCGGAAAATCTCAAAAAATACCCAAGCGCTAACGCCGTGCCGCTTGTTAAAGCGATAGCGAAGCGCGAGGGCTTGCAGCCCGAGAACGTTTTCGCGGGCAACGGCACGGACGACGTGCTCTCGCTCGCGTTCCGTGCGGTTTTCAACTCAAAAAAGCCGATACTTTTCCCGGATATTACGTACTCGTTCAATACGGTATGGTGCGATATCCTGCGTATTCCGTATGAGACCGTTCCCGTTGATGAGGGCTTCAACATCAACCCCGACGATTACGCGCGGGAAAACGGCGGCATTGTTATCGCTAACCCAAACGCGCCTACATCTATCGGAGAGGATTTAGACTTTATTCGGAAAATACTTGACAAGAACCGCGAGAGCGTGGTGATCGTCGATGAGGCGTATGTGGATTTCGGCGGAGTTACAGCCATTCCTCTGCTTAAGGAATACGACAACCTGCTTATCACGCGGACGTTCTCGAAATCGCGGAGCTTCGCGGGAATGAGGCTCGGGTGGGCTATGGGAAGCGCGGAGCTCATCGCGGCGATCTACGCGACAAAGGACAGCATGAACAGCTACCCCGTCGACAGCATAGCGCAGGCGGCGGGCATCGCGGCGGTCGAGGACGAGGAGTATTTCCAAGCGACGCTGAAAAAGGTCATCGCGACGCGCGAGAGGCTGATCCGTGAAATGCGGACAATGGGCTTCAAGCTCCCGGACAGCCAGACCAATTTCGTCTTCGCGACGCACCCCGAAATCCCCGCGCACGAGATCTTCGGGTATCTTATGGAGCAGGATATTTACGTGCGGTGGTTCAACAAGCCGCGGATAGACAATTATCTGCGGATAACGGTCGGCACGGACGAGGAGACGAACAAGCTCATCGACGCGCTGCGGGATTTCGTCTATGAAAAGCGCTGGCAGGCAAGGGAACACGCGCTGAACAGCGGGTGGGTCACGGAGGATTGACGGAGCGTATCTATGGAAAACTTGCTTGAATATATCGTATCGGGAATTTTAGCGGCTCTCGGTATTGCGTGCGTTTCTTCGGGGCTTTACCGCGTCAAGGGGATCTACAGGCGCTGCACCGCTAAGACCTCCGCCACGGTGATAAGCAACCGCGGCAAGAGAAACCCTTCTCAACGCCGCGTGGTTTACGAGGCAACGCTTGAGGACGGCAAGACGGTGCTCTTCGAGGAGCGCGCCACGACGGAGGGGCTCTACGCGCCCGAGGTCGGAGAGACGGTGGAGCTGTTCTACGACCCGAACGATCACAAAAGGTTCAGCTATCCGAAAAGAAGCCGTTCCATGGCGATATTTTATTTTATCTGCGGAGCGATTCTGCTCGCGGTCGCCGTGTATGTGCTGATAAAGTTTACGGCGTGATGAGAACGTTTCGACCGGGGAGGAGCTTATGGAAAAAATGATCCCCTATTTAGCGCTCGGCGTTCTGTCTTTGATCTGCGCGGTGATAATATACAAGGGATATTACTTTAAAAAGGGCATTTACAAAAAGTGCACGTCGAGGATATCCGCGAGAGTGACGGATATCGGAAGTGCCCGCTATCGGTCTGTGGTTTATGAAGCGACGCTCGAGGACGGAAAAACCGTGACCTTTTCAGACCCGTTTACGACAAAGGGGCTCTACGTGCCCGAGATCGGCGAAACTGTGGAGCTGTTCTACGACCCGAATGATCACCGAAGATGCAGCTTCCCGAAAAGGAACGGCTCGGTCGCGATGTTTTGTTTTGTCTTAGGCGGCGCGATGTTCGCGCTCCCGATATTCGGAATGGTAATGTATACGATTTCGTAAGACGTTCGGAGGAGAAAATGAAAAAATCAATATTTCTTTTGATATTGGCGGTTTGTGTGTTTTTTTCGGGTTGCTCGAACGAGTTCGCGAAAGAGGATTACAACAACACCTCGAAAATCGCCCAAACCGATAATTACGCCGCGCAGGTTTCAAAAACTACTACAAAGAACGGCAGCGTGACGTTCAGCGTCTCGAAATTCGACGGCTATATAACGATTTGGGAGCAAACGATGACGAGCGACACAAATCTCCCGGCAAACGTCTCGCTGAGCCTTGCAAGCGGCACCGCCAAACTCGTCCTCGTGGACGGAAACAGAAACGTCACAACGCTTGTCGAGCATAAATCGGAAGCAAGCAACGACATAACGGGAAAAAGCTCGCCGGACGCCGTCGTGAGGCTCACAAAGGGGAAAAATATGATAAAGCTCGTGGGTTACGATTGCGAGAAGGTTGAAGTGGAAATCACGTTTGGCGAGGTTACGGCAAGATAGTTTTCTAAAACAATAAAGAAATAATTATGAAGATTGAAACAAAATGCTCGCACGATGGCTATAC
>JAIDPG010000068.1 GCA_029062865.1 Oscillospiraceae bacterium | reverse complement strand
GTCGCTTTCTGATCTCGTAAACTAGGGGCTTCACAACAAGCTGAACCGTATGCCGATAGACGCACGGCTGAAGCTGCAGGAAACGATCCAGCGAATTATAAACGACGGCTGCGGCGGGCTGATTTGCATAATTTTGTAAGCTTTACACTATCCTCCTTAATATTTTTATACGGCAGACCTTCTTGGTCTGCTGTTTTTTTGAGCTGTTGACACGGAAAAGTGAATTCCCCCGCCTGCGGCGGGGGAATTCGATTTAAATTTTGTAATCCTTATTCGGCAGAGCCATCAGCGGGAGCTTCATCGTTTATTGTTTCTTTAGCAGTCTCTGCTTTGGCTTCGCTTGCTTTCGCTTTAACGGGGATCGCGTCAATATTGCTTGCCGACGCGCGTTTGAAGAGGTCGTCGACCTGCTCCCTGTCAACCTTCGTCATAAGAGAAACGACAATGACTGCGAGCATCGCGAGGACGAACGCCGGGAGAAGCGAGTAAACGCCGGTTTTCGCGAAAACGGGGACATTCTCCCAGATAACAACGCTCGCGCCGCCGACAACTATACCGGCAACCGCGCCGGGCATTGTCATACGCTTCCAGAAAAGCGAGAGTATCATTACCGGTCCGAACGCCGCGCCGAGACCTGCCCAAGCGTAGGAAACAAGCCCCATGACCGTGCTGTTTTCGTCAAGGGCGATTACGTAAGCGATGACCGCGACAACGATAACCGTAATTCTCGAGATCCACATCAGCGTCTTTTCGGAGGCGTTTTTCTTGATGAGCTTGAAAATATCACTCGTTACCGCGGAGGACGTTACGAGAAGCTGCGAATCAGCCGTGCTCATGATCGCCGCGAGGATGGCCGCGAGAATTATGCCGACGATAAGCGACGGCAAAAGCGAGCTCGACAGGAACATAAAGATCTTCTCGCTGCTTCCGAGCGCGTTGAACGCCGCGAGCAGATCCGCGTTCTGCGGGTCGTGAAGGAAGATCATTCCAAGTCCGCCGACAAGCACCGCCGCCGTGAGCGTTACAAATACCCAAATCGTCGCGATAATGCGGGATTTCTTGATAAGGTCGCTGCTCTTTATCGCCATAAAGCGGACAAGGATGTGCGGCATACCGAAGTAGCCGAGCCCCCACGCGAGACCCGAAACTATCGTAGTAGTCGCGAGCTTGCCGTCGGGCGCGTGAATGAAGCTCCAGTAGTAGTCCGTAATCTGTTTTCCGCAAATTTCTGTACTCTCGGAAAGCGCGTTCTGAAATGCCGCACCGAGGTCGGGAACTTTAACCATAACAACAATCGGAACGACTACCAAAGCCGCGAACATCAGCATACCTTGAATAACGTCCGTCCAGCAAACCGCGAGAAATCCGCCGAGGAATGTGTACGAAATGATGATTAGCGCGCCGATAGTCAGCGACGTGCGATAGCTTATATTGTAATCCGAGAACACAAACTCAAACAGCTTAGCGCCGCCGTTGAACGCGGACGCGGTGTAAATAAGGAAGAAAAAGAAGATGATAACCGCGCAGATTATGCGAACCGCCGGGGATTTCGTAAAGAAGCGCTTTTGCAGATACTCGGGGATCGTTATCGCGTCTCCCGCCGCGTAGGACATCTTGCGAAGCCGCTTCGCGATGATGAGCCAGTTTAAGTACGTGCCGATAAACAGCCCGATAGCTATCCAGCTTTCGGTCATACCGCCGACAAGCACCGAGCCCGGAAGACCCATAAGCAGCCAGCCGCTCATATCCGAAGCCTGCGCCGAAATGGCGGTCGTCCACGGGCCGAGCTGCCGCCCGCCGAGGAAGTAGTCCTTGGAGCTCTTAGACTTCAAAAAGCCCCAGATACCGATTGCCAGAATAATCACCGCGTATAACGCAAACGCGATGATCGTGAAAACAGTGTTCTTCATACCTTACTCCTAAACCTTTATTATATTTCCGCTAAACCGAATTATTCCCCGTATGTTTTCCCCGCCGTTAGCGTGGAGAAACACATAACACTCTATATTTTATCATATTTCCCCGATAATTGCAAGGGGGTTTTTGAAATTTACAATTTACAATTGATAACGGACAATTGTTTCTCCACTTCGCAAATGATCTGAAATAACACGCGCGAAGCGCGTACAATAATCGTCAATTGTCAATTTCACTCAAACGGCGCTTCGCCGCTTCTATCTCGCTCTCGTAGGTTATCCCGAACCAGCGGCTTTCCGTCGGAATGTCGCGGCACTTGAAGCCGCGCTGGATTATCTCCTTGCCGACGCACTCCGCGATTGTCAGCTCCGAGGTCTCGTCATCGCTTGGAAGCTCGTTTAAAAACTCCGCGAGGCGGCGCTCCAGGATCTCAATAAAGCTCGGCTCGAAGCCCCACATACTCATTGAAACGGGCTCGTCGCCGCTTAAAACGCGCTCCGCGCCGTTATAGCGCCCGCGGATAACTCCGTCCGCGCCGCGTCTTATGCCCTTTGTTTCCTCAACGAGCGTGAGGAAATGGTCGTCGTCCGCGCGGCAGACTCCGCGGTTTACCTCTCCGTTCTCGGAGAGCGTGTTTTTCAGCAGAAAATCGACGGAGCAGCTCTCGCAGGTGGGATCTTTGAGGAAATCCCCGAGCAGCTTGAACGCGCCCGCGCCGTAAAAGTCGTCGGCGTTGATCACGGCGAATTTGCCGTCCAGCTTGTCCTTGCAGCACCAGAGCGCCTGCGCCGTGCCCCAGGGCTTTTTTCTGTCCGGGAAATCCCCCATCCGCGCGGGGAGCTTGTCCGTGGACTGAAAGACGTACTCCGTCCTGATGATCTTCTCCGCTCTCGCACCGATCGTAGACTTAAATATCTCCTCGATGTCCTCGCGGATTATGAACAAAACGCGCGTAAAGCCGTTTTGCAGCGCGTCGTTTATCGAATAGTCTATGAGAAGCTCGCCGTGTGGACCCAGCGGTTCGAGCTGCTTTATCCGCTCGCCGAAGCGCTTGCCCATTCCGGCTGCCAATACTACTAAGGTTAATTCCGACATGTTATGCTCCTTAATGCTGACAATATTCCAACAATTCTCTGACAGCGAAAACCGTGCTGTCAATAACGGTTTTCTCGTATTCATCCAGGACCTTTATCACCGCTTCCCTTTCAGGGAGAGTTTTCCCGTAAAACGGGTCGAGGTAACCGTCAAGGCACAACAGCAAACTCGCTCGGTCGTTGAATTGTCCGTTTTTCAGGACATTTTCAATTGCCGCCGCTCCGCCTTCCGCTGTTATCCTCTCGCGCTCGCCGTAGCTTGTGAAGCGCGAGCTGTACTTTGTAAAACGATTATCGGTGACAACAACGCCGCCAATTTCGCAGCAGAGCGTGCCGCCGTTCGGGAAGAAGCCCTGCGACTTGTAGAAACCTTCGGCGCGTGCGTTGCCCTCCAACACGAACAAATAAACCTCGTCGAAGCCCTGCTCGTAAAGCCAACGCTCGGCGTGTTGAAAAACCGCCGTGCCGTAGCCCTGCCGCCAATAGTCCGGGTGAGTGTACATCGTGTGTATCTCGCCCCAACCGCGCCAATCCGCTTCGCTTGCGGGGCGGGCGTGGCAGTGCGCGGCTATGCGCCCGCCGTCAGGCGCGACGAAGCTGCCGTCGTCAATTACGCAATTTATCTTATCGGGCGTAAGCTCGTTGAGATACTCCCGCGGGAGAAGCCCCTTGTAGCCCTCTTTCCAAGCGGCGGCGTAGAGCTCCTTTACCTGCGGAACATCGCCGTCCGTCATTCTTCGTATTTCCATATCAGATCAATTTTTCGTTGTACCACGCCGGCGTTTCGCCGAATTTCTCCGCGAGCGCGCCGCCGTATTCCTCGGAGAGCTTTACGCAGAACTCCGCGAACTGCTTAAGTATTTCAAGCGACTCACCCTCCTCGGTCACTTTATAATCTATCTCTTGAGAGGATAATTGAAAGTTGTACCCCAAAATCCGCACCCATACGCGGAAACGGTTAACGCCGACCTCAAGCCTTTGCGTGTACGCTTCATAGAGAAAACCGTGCTCGTCCGTGAAGGAATACAGGTGCAGATAATTCGGCTTTCCCTTTTGCCGCGTAAAAGCAGTTCCTTTAAACGCCTTGTCGAGCGTGAATTTATCCGCGACGTGCGTAAGCTCCGTATCGGTCGCAATGTTTTTCGGCACGGGAAGCCCGCTTTCCGCAAGCTCCCTTAAACGAGTATGTTCGTCTTCTTCCAGAGCGTTAAAACGCTCCTTTTCTTCCCGCGAAAGCGAGCATTTTCGGGAACACTTTTGAGGTTCGCCGAAATAAGGAATGAGCTTTTCGATCACCGCGCGGGAATTTCGGGGCTTGTCATTGTCCGTCACGTCAACACACACGGATACGAGGTTTAGTTTTTTGCCGTCCTCGAAATCGCGATATTGCGTTATGCTGTTCGAGAAAAACGGCAGTTCGCTTGCGGGAGGGTATGTGTGATTGTAGATCCAGTCGTCTGCCGCGCCGAGTATGTTTTCGCTGTCGGGAAACCAGTTTATCCCGTCCAAAATCAAATGCCCGAACGAGAAATTAAACGGTCGCGGAACTTTTGAAAACAACACGAAAATATCATCACGATCCGCCTTGTCCGCATAAATATCGCCCTCGCGCCAATTTGTACGGTAACTGCACAGTCCGTATTCATCACGAGCAACAGAAAAGGAATATTTTCCCAGCGAGGGAAGCTTTTCGAGAGCCTTTTTCTGCGCGTCTTTGATAACGTCATACAGCATAAAAGCGATATTTTGATATGAAATTCCCAACTCGGACAGCATTTTCTCCAAGTACGGCATAGTTTCGCCAAAGCTCACCTTTTCTATTATGTTAAAGTAATAGATGTCAAATACGCGCATATTTTCTCCGCTCTTATACTATATTCCTCGGCAGCCCCTCAAACAGCGCTTCCATTTCGTCAAGCGACAGCCCGCGGATAAGCACCCAGCCGTCCTTTTCCGCGAGGAAATACGGCTCCAGCCGCTTCATTGCCTCGCCGTACTCTATCTGCCCGAGGACCGCCTCCTTTGTTATGCTCACCATCGAGATAATGAAAATATCTATTTCCCTGCCCTCAATCGCCCACTGCTTTTCCGCGGCGAGCGGGAACAGCGAATCCGTCGTTTCCGTAAGCGCAAGCCCGACGATTATTTTGCCGGTCTCCCGGTTTTCGTAAACGTGCGGGTTGGCTCTGTACGCGTCTTCCCAGATCGCGTTCAATTCGTCGTTTGTGTGTTTCTTTTTCCCGAACAATCCCATTATTGCAGCCCCTCGATACTCTCAAGTATTTTCTTCATCTTCTCCTCTGCTTTCGCGAGCTTCGCGCGCTCGTTTTCGATCTGCTGCGCGGGAGCCTTCGACAGGAAGCCCTGGTTGTTCAGCTTAGACGACAGGAAGTCGATGTCCTTCTGCGCCGCCTTTTTCTCCTTTTCAAGACGCGCGAGCTCCTTTTCCTTGTCAACAAGCTCGCCCATCGGGATAAACACGCGCGCGCTGTCCGTAACGATAGTTATCATTCCGTCGGTGTTCTCCGCTTTCTCGACCACGGAGAACTCGCCCGCGCCCGCGAGCTTTTCAAAGAACGGCTTGGCGTTCGTGAAAATGTCGCCGAAGCTTGTTTCAACGATTTCGGTGACCTTTTTGGACGGCGGCACGTTCATCTCGTTGCGCTGAACGCGTATCGCTCTTATCGCGCCGATTACGCGAGAGAAATCCTCCTTTTCCTTCGTGAAATTGAGCTTTTCGTCGTACTCGCACCACTTCGTCATCATAATGCTCTCGTGCTCGCCGTGCGGCAGAGACTGCCATATCTCCTCGGTAACGAACGGCACGAACGGGTGGAGCGTTTTCAGAATTCCGCGCATAATGTACACGAGAACGTTCTGCGCTGCGAGAGCGGTCTCTCCGCCCTCCGCGATACGCGGCTTTGTAAGCTCTATATACCAATCGCAGAAAATATCCCACGTGAAGTCGTAAACGTTCTGAACCGCCACGCCGAGCTCGTATGCCTCAAGATTTGACGTGACGTTCCTTATCATATCGTTGTACAGCGACAGCACCCACTTGTCCTCAACGTTTAGCGCCTCGGGGAGTACGGGCTTTTCAAAATCCTCGGGGAGGTTCATCAAGATGTAGCGAGAAGCGTTCCAGAGCTTGTTGATGAAGTTGCGAGAGTTCGTCACTTTCGTTTCCGTCCAGCGCATATCGTTTCCGGGGGCGTTGCCCGTAACGAGCGTTAAGCGCAGAGCGTCTGCGCCGTATTTCTCGATGATCTCAAGCGGGTCTACGCCATTGCCAAGGGATTTAGACATCTTTCTCCCCTGCTCGTCGCGCACAAGCCCGTGGATAAGCACGTCCTTGAACGGCTTCTCGCCGGTGTGCTCAAGTCCGCTGAATATCATTCGCGATACCCAGAACGTGATGATGTCATAGCCCGTGACAAGCGTCTGCGTCGGGTAGAAGTACTCGTAATCGGGGGTTTTCTCCGGCCAGCCGAGCGTGCTGAAAGGCCACAGCGCCGAGCTGAACCACGTGTCGAGCGTGTCCTCGTCCTGAACGACCTCCGCGCCGCACTTCGGGCATTTTTTGAGCTCGTCAAGCGTGATCTCCGTGTGACCGCAGTCCTTGTTCTGGCAATAGAACGCGGGGATACGGTGTCCCCACCAGATCTGACGGGAAATGCACCAGTCGCGGATATTCTCCATCCAGAACAGATAGCTGTTTTCAAAGCGCTTCGGGACATAGCGGAGCTCGCCGCTTTTCACTACGTCGATAGCGGGCTTCGCGAGGTCTTTCATACTTACGAACCATTGAAGCGATGCGGTGGGCTCGACGGTCGTGCCGCAGCGCTGACAAGTGCCTACGTTGTGCTTGTGCGGCTCTACCTTAACGAGCAGCCCCTGCGCCTCCAGATCGGCGACCATTGCTTTACGCGCCGCGTAGCGATCCATTCCCGCATACTTGCCGCCTACGCCCTCCATGATCGTCGCGTCGTCGTTCATCATGTGAATAACGGGCAAGTCGTGGCGCTTGCCGACCTCGAAGTCGTTCGGGTCATGAGCGGGCGTTATTTTAACGCAGCCCGTTCCGAACTCCATATCAACGTAATCGTCCGCGACAACTGGAATTTCTCTATCGGTGAGCGGCAGCTTAAGCATTTTCCCGACAAGGCTCGTGTAACGCTCGTCCTTGGGATTTACCGCAACGGCAGAGTCGCCGAGCAGCGTTTCGGGGCGGGTCGTCGCAATCTCAACAAAGCCGCTGCCGTCTGCTATCGGATAATTGATGTGCCAGAAGAAGCCGTCCTGCTCCTCGTATTCCGTCTCAATGTCGGAAATGGACGTTTTGCAGTTCGGACACCAGTTGATGATGCGCTCGCCGCGGTAGATGAGCCCCTTGTTGTACAGGTCCATAAAGACCTTCTGCACGGCTTTGGAGCAGCCCTCGTCCATTGTGAAGCGGTCGCGGCTCCAGTCGCAGGACGTGCCCATTTTGCGCTGCTGCTTCTTTATCGTGCCGCCGTACTTTTCGTTCCAATCCCACGCGCGAGCCATAAAGCCGTCGCGCCCGAGGTCGTATTTCGTGATACCCTCTTCTTTCATCGCCGAAACGATCTTCGCCTCGGTCGCAAGCGCGGCGTGATCCGTTCCGGGAAGCCAAAGCGCCGCGTAGCCCTCCATTCTCTTAAACCGAATGAGAATGTCCTGGAGCGTGCAGTCCAGCGCGTGACCCATATGCAGCTGCCCCGTGATGTTGGGCGGTGGCATTACGATCGTGAACGGCTTTTTCTGCGGGTCGCGCTCCGCGGTGAAAAAACCGCTCTCCTCCCAGTATTTGTAAAGTCTGTCCTCGAAATCCTTCGGGGAGTAGGTTTTGTCGAGTTCCTTTTTCATTGCATTGTGTCCTTTCTAATCATATTCTTCACAAATGAATTTAAAATCCTCTGTCTTTTTTATCTTATCGAGAACGCGCTTCTTCAAGCGCTCCTCGAAAGCCTCCGCCGCCTTATTGAACAGCATACTCCGAAAATGACCGAGTGTGCACATCAGCATAACGCCGAGCGTCTCGCGGTCAAGCTCGAGCCTGTTCGCGACGGGATAATTCCCGCTGTTGTCGGCGGTACGGAGCTCGCCGTTATAGTGGTCGATGACCGCCCGAGCTTCCTCCGCCGTGGCGGTCTTTACTGCGATGTCTACCGCCTCGCCGTCGTAGAACTTCTCTATAAACAGCCGCGCGAGCGTTTGCTTTTTGGCGATTATCTCCTTCGCGACTCGCTCCGCCTGCTCCTTAACATATTTCAGAACGCCGCGCTCGGACTTGCTTATATTCTTGAACCAAATATAAAACAGCCGCGTGCGTTCTCCGTCGGCGAGCTCTACCCTATCGAGCGTGCCGCCGTCGTCGTATACGGCGGTAAGCCCGCCCGGCATAAGCTCCCTCGGAACGGTATACACGCGGACTTCACTTTCGTAAAGCGGCGCGTTGTATGTTATCAGCTGATATTCGTTATCGTATTCGAGCTCCAAACACTCGCCCGGCTCATTGTCGGGAAGCTCGCCGAATTTGTATCCGCCCGCGTTGAATTTCAGCGGGATCTTAAAAACACCCATTTGTGTGCTCCTTGTTATTTTTTGTTAGCTCATGTATATTCTACAATATTGTCGTTCTCATCAAAGA
>JAIDPG010000067.1:1035-3739 GCA_029062865.1 Oscillospiraceae bacterium | reverse complement strand
TACCCTCAAGCAGGCTCTCGTTGTGGAAAACTATCTGAACCTCGCCGTACTGGTCGCGCAGGTCTACGAACATGATCTGCTTAAAGATCTGCGGAGCCTGCGGCAGCGCGTAGAACTTTCCGTGATGCTTGCGGCTGGGGATAAGATAATCGCGCGCGCCCTCGGGTGAGGACGTTGACAAAATCGGAGTCTGGAGCTCCAGAAAACCCATTTCGCTCATTTTATTTCTGAGTAACGAAATAACCTGCGAGCGGAACACGATGTTATTACGAACCTTCGGGTTGCGCAAATCGAGATAGCGATACTTTAAGCGCAGGTCTTCCTTGGTTTTCTTGGACTCGTCGATCTCAAACGGCAGCGCCTCGCTCACCTTGCCGAGGATCTTGACATCCTCCGCCTCGATCTCGACCGTGCCCGTCGCGATTTTTTCATTATACGTGCTTTCGTCGCGCTTTAAAACCGTGCCGCAGATAGAAACGGCGCACTCCTTGTGGATACCCTCAAGCAGGCTCTCGTTGTGGAAAACTATCTGAACCTCGCCGTACTGGTCGCGCAGGTCTACGAACATGATCCCGCCGTGGTCGCGGATATTCGCGACCCAACCCGCCGCGCGAACCTTCTTACCAATGTCGCTTTCGCTCACCGCATTGCAATATTGAGTGCGGTATTCATTTTCTCTGAACATTTTATCCAACTTATTCAACCCTTTCAATCAAGTTTATCAATAAAATTCACAATAAATTAAACCGCCAAGGGCGGTATAAACCATTTTTATTATAACACTAATTGAAGAAAATGTCAAGTTTTCTCACAAAAAAATTATAAAATTCCCGAAATTTGCGCACATTACATAAATGTAAGGCAAAAATCCCTTGACAACGAAGAGGAATTTTATTATAATAGATATGTATGCGCCTACAATATAATAATCGGAGAATTACGTATGAAAAAAGATCATCCAAAGAAAAAAGGCAGGAAGCTGAATTTGATACTTTGCGCGGCATCGTTTGTGATAATGCTCGCGTTTTTGTTCTTTATTGACAAGCCCGACAAGCTGTTTAACGCGCTGAAGAACGTACAGCCGCTGTTTCTGGTGCTTTGCGTTGCGTCGATGTTCGCGTATTGGCTTTGCGAGACGGCGACGGTTCACGTAATATTGAAGCCGCTCTGCCCCGCGGCAAGGCTCCGCGACACGTGGTACGACACGATAATCGGGCAGTACTTCAACTGCATAACGCCGTTCGCCTCGGGTGGGCAGCCGATGCAGGCTTACTATTTCACTGAGTTCGGCGTGCCGCTTGGGAACGCGCTTACGGCGCTGCTTTCGCGGTTTATCGTTTATCAGTTCGTGCTGACCGCTTACTCCGCGGCAACGCTTGCGGCGGGCTTCCGCACCGAGGGGAAGATCCTGATTGAAGGCGGGCTTATGCCGTTCGTGCTTATCGGCTTTGCTATCAACACAGGCGTTATCATTTTCCTGCTTGGAATAGCGCTTTGGAGAAAGGGCACGGAAAAGGCGGTCAACGGGATAATAACGCTGCTCAACAAAATGAGAATCATAAAAAAACCGATGAAACAGCGTCTTTACTACACCCGCGAGGTTCGGAAATTCCACAACAACTTCCAATTTATCAAGAAGAACGTTGGCGTGATTTTGAAGGCGGTGTTGTTCACATCAATACAGCTTTTGCTGTACCTGAACATCTCGTATTTTCTGTACCGCGGTTTTTTCCAGAACGCGGATATGCTTTGGGGGCGGATAATCACCTATCAGGCTTACGTCAATATGTTCTCGTCGTTTATGCCGCTGCCCGGGGCAATGGGCGCGGCGGAGCTCGGGTACGCGGGATTTTTCAACAAGATATTCGGGGAATTCACGGGCGCGGCAACTCTGCTTTGGAGAATTTTCACGTTCTATCTCCCGATAATCGTCGGAATTATTCACCTGCTGACACTGAAACGACGCGGGTTTGTTTTGCCCGATAAGGTTGACTTAAACGAAATAAAGCGGCAAGGCTCCGCTAAATAAAGCAGAGGATGACAAAAAATGACAGATTTAAATCATGAGATCGAACGCCGCAGGACGTTCGCGATAATATCTCACCCGGACGCGGGCAAAACCACGCTCACCGAGAAGTTTTTGCTTTACGGAGGAGCGATAGCGATGGCGGGGGCTGTCAAGGGTAAAAAGAACGCCCGCCACGCGACATCGGACTGGATGGAGATAGAAAAGCAGCGCGGAATTTCCGTAACCTCGTCGGTTATGCAGTTCAACTACGAGGGCTATTGCATCAACATTCTTGATACGCCGGGACATCAGGACTTCTCCGAGGACACCTACCGCACGCTTATGGCTGCGGATTCGGCGGTGATGGTAATCGACGCGGCAAAGGGCGTTGAGAACCAGACGCGCAAGCTCTTCAAGGTCTGCACGCTGCGGAATATCCCGATTTTTACGTTCATAAACAAAATGGATAGAGAAGCGCGGAATCCGTTCGACTTGCTTGATGAGATCGAAAACGAGCTCGGGATTAAGACCTATCCCGTCAACTGGCCCATAGGCTCGGGCAAGGAGTTTAAGGGCGTTTACGACCGCGAGCACCGCCACATCGTTTCGTTCGAGGCGAACGGCGGCTATAAGGAGGTCGCGAAGACCGAGGTTGATTTAAACGACGAAAATCTGGCGGAGCTTATCGGGCAGACG
>JAIDPG010000067.1:0-1025 GCA_029062865.1 Oscillospiraceae bacterium | reverse complement strand
ACAACACTCTGCGCGACGACGTAGAGCTTCTCGACGGCGCTTCGGAAGAATTCGACGCGGAATTGGTTAATTCGGGGAAGCTCTCGCCGGTGTTCTTCGGCTCAGCGCTCACGAATTTCGGTGTGGAGCCGTTTCTTGAGAACTTCCTGAAAATGACGACTCCCCCGCTGCCGCGAAACACCGCGGAAGGCGTTGTCGACCCGTTTGACGAGAGCTTTACGGCGTTTGTGTTTAAGATACAGGCGAATATGAACAAGGCTCACCGCGACAGAATTGCGTTTATGCGTATTGTAAGTGGGCGCTTCGACAAGGATATGGAAGTTCTCCACGTCCAGAACAACCGCACAATGCGGCTTTCCCAGCCGCAGCAGATAATGGCGAACGACCGCGAGGTCATCTCCGAGGCATTCGCGGGCGATATTATGGGCGTTTTCGACCCGGGCGTTTTCTCGATTGGCGACACGCTTTGCTCGCCGAAGAAAAAGGTGACGTTCGAGGGAATACCGACATTCGCGCCGGAGCATTTCGCGCGCGTACGCCCGAAGGACACTTTGAAGCGCAAGCAGTTTATCAAGGGCACGACACAAATAGCCCAAGAGGGCGCGATACAGATATTCTCCGAGCCGCAGACGGGCTTTGAGGAGGTCATCGTAGGCGTTGTCGGAGTTTTGCAATTCGAGGTTCTGGAATATCGTCTTAAAAATGAGTACAACGTTGACATAATTCGCGAGGATCTTTCATACGAGTACATTCGCTGGATAACAAGCGAGAAGCACCTGGCGGGCGGCTTAGACGAGCTGCGGAAGTTGATACTCACGTCCGACACGAAGCTTATTCAGGACGTTAAGGACAACTATCTGCTGATCTTCACAAGCGAGTGGAACATCAAGTGGGCGCTGGATAAAAACGAGGGTTTGGAGCTCGCGGAGTTCAACAGAGACTGATGACGGTTGATAGTTGACTGTAGTTTTTTTGTTTTTCTCCCCGTCTACAGGGGAAAGAAAAACGATTATATTATATGATAA
>JAIDPG010000066.1 GCA_029062865.1 Oscillospiraceae bacterium | reverse complement strand
GTTGATTATGTGATATAATATATAGTGAGGAATTTTCTTGTGTTGTGTAAAAGTCAACAGAGGCGTTAAACCCGCGGCAGCACAAGGGCGGCGCATTAAAGGCGCATAACCGCCGAAATAACCTGCCGGGGAGCTGTGTCGCGAAAAAAGCGCCTGCAAAGGTGGAGCGAAGCGGAGCCTTCGCAGGCGGCTAGGCGAACGGAGCGAAGCGAAGTGAGACGTTTTTTCGCGACTTTTAAATCCGGAGGAGATTAGTGTAATAGAACGGCATTATAGTGCGTCGCGAGCCAATCAACGCGAGGACAGCGCATTAAAGGCGCGTAACCGCCGAAGGCGAGAAAAGCACGCACAAAATTATTTATAGATTGAGGAGATTAACTAATGGGAAGCGTTATTAAAGGTCACGGGTACAGACTGATAGATAATCGTTCGTTTGAGATGCCTTTGCCCGTAAGGTACGAGCTGTTGAAGGAGGACGATCCGATTGCGCTTTATGAGATCTCCGCCGACGAAAAGGTGTCGTTTGATATACTGACGAAGTACAAGGAGAATATGCTCACGCCGATAAATCGGCAATTAGATATTTCGGATATGTATTTCTTTTTCTCGTCGCGAGTTTTTCAGAACGGCACGCCGTATACGGGCTATGAGCTTCAGCTGCTGGGGCTGGAGCGCTATAACGTGTTTGATATTATCCGCAAAACGCGCGGAATTACGCCGTATGATACATACTGGTTAAGGTTTGACGGCGACAAGTGCGATTACGAGACTGCCCGCGCGGCTTGGAACGAGGTTATGTCCCGCGTTATCGCGCCGAGCGCTCCTGCGGCTCCATCCGCTCCCGCCGCTTCGACGGCTTATGACGTGGACAGCGATCCGCTTATGCCCGACGATCCGCTTCGGTTCGTCGCGACTTCCACGAGGACGCTCGACAGCGAGGAGATCTCCCACGTTGATGATATTCTCAACCAGCACACGGTGAATGTCGACGAGGTTTTGCCCGTTGAGAATGTTGTGAATAAAGAGGAAGAAAAGCCCGCGGTGACGAATAATACAATGTCCGCGGACGAGATAGAGGCACTGTTGATGAAGGCGGGGCTGGGCGATCTTGACGCGGCTTCCGAGCCCGCTCCCGAACCCGCTCCAAGCGGCGGCAAAATGAGCCAGGAGGATATCGAGAAGATGCTCGCGGCGACGAGTGCTCCCGAGCC
>JAIDPG010000065.1 GCA_029062865.1 Oscillospiraceae bacterium | reverse complement strand
ATATACCCGCGCTCGATCGCCGTAAAGCTCCCGTCGAAAAACGCTATCTCCGCCGTCATTCCGCGCTCCTTAAGATTTGGCGCCTGAGTTTTAAGAAGCTCGTAAACCTCCGCCGCGTCCGGCGCTTTCGCGCTGCCGGAAATGGCTTTCTGGTCGCAGAAGCTGCACTTATTCGGACAGCCCAGATGCGGGATAAATATCGAAACGTTTGTCTTCCTAGTCTGTTTCATAGCCCATAAGCTTCACGGCTTCCTTTGCCGCCGCCTGCTCCGCTTCCTTTTTCGAGAAGCCCGTGCCCTGCCCTATGGCTTGCCCGTTAAGCAGCACACGCGCGTTGAACAGCTTCTGGTTATGCTGCCCGTCGTGCTCGTCCACCTCGTAGGAGATATGCTCCTCCGGGTTTTGCTGGATTATCTCCTGCAAGATCGTTTTGTAGTCGCCAAGCCGCACCTTGCCCGATTTCAGCGCGTCTACGCTCGGCATAAACGAGAGGATCATTTTTGTAGACTCCGCCTCGCCGCCGTCGAGATAAACCGCCGCGATCATCGCCTCGAACGCGTCAGAAAGTATCGACTTGCGGTCGCGCCCGCCGGACTGCTCCTCACCTTTTCCGAGCAGAATATACTTTCCTAACTCTATTCTTTTCGCGAAGCTGTAAAGCGAATTCTCGCAGACTATTGACGCGCGGAGCTTTGTAAGCCCGCCCTCCGGCACGCTTTTCATATTCGTGAACAAAAAGCGCGAAACCGTGAGCTGCAGCACCGCGTCGCCCAGAAACTCCAGCCGCTCGTTGCACTCGTAATTCTTGCCGCCGGAGAAGCTTGAGTGCGTCATCGCATGGTGAAGATACTCGCGGTTTTTGAACTTGTAGCCGATCTTCTCCTCAAGCTCCGACAGCGCCTTAAACTCGCTCTTGTCAATCTTCATCAGCGCCCCCCAATTGCGATATTTGCGAGATCGCGGCGATAGCCTCGGTCATTTTCGCTATTGCGTTGTTCTCGACGAAAATCTTCGCCTGTCTGAATGCCCCGAAAAACGCCTTTGCGTCGCTGGAGCCGTGCGCCTTGAACACGGGCTTTGCCGTGCCGAGCAGCGGCGAGCCGCCGATCTCCTTGTAATCCAAGTGCTTCATAACGACGCTCAGCTGCTTTTTCGTTAGCAGCGCGCCGATCTTCGTTTTGAGATTCGCGAAGAACACCTGCTTGAGCGATTCCTTCATCAGCACGCCCATGCCCTCGCACGCCTTCAGGAACACGTTCCCCGTAAAGCCGTCCGTTACGAGAACGTCCACCGCGCCGAGCGGCGCTTCTCTTGCCTCAACGTATCCGAGGAAATTAAGCGGCGCTTTTTCGAGCAGCTTTTTCGTTTCGTGCTCCAGCTCCCTGCCCTTTTCCTCCTCGGTGCCGATATTCAGAAGCCCGACGCGCGGGTTTTTAACGCCCATTGTCGTCTCCATAAAGCAGCTCCCGAGTATCGCGAACTGCAGGAGCATTTCGGGGCGGCAATCGAGATTAGCGCCGCCGTCGATAACCGCGTACTTCACTCCGCCCGAGGCGGGCATCAGCGGCAGAAGCGCCGTTCTTTTCACGCCCTTTATCCTCTTTTCGATTAACGTTCCGCCAACGACGATCGCCGCGGTGCTCCCCGCGGAGATAAACGCGTCCGCCTCGCCGCGCTCCAGCATATAAAGCGCCGTGCCCATTGAAGTCCCCGCGTTCGCCTTCACGATAGACTTCGGGTTATCCCTGTCTCTTATACTCATCACCGCGCCCCCGCGACAAGCGGCAGGAGCG
>JAIDPG010000064.1 GCA_029062865.1 Oscillospiraceae bacterium | reverse complement strand
TGCCGGAGAAAATCGGAAAAAGTGACGTTGTGGAGATCGGCGAGTACGCGTTCGCGGCGAACGCGTCGAGAATTAAAATCGAGCAGCGGGATTTCAGGCGGAAAGAAATAACGCGCGTTAAGCTGCCGAAAACGATAACGAAGATAGGCAGCGGCGCGTTTTCAAGCTGCGAGGCTCTCGAAGAAATCAACCTCCCCGACGGGCTTGTGGAGATCGGCGAGGACGCGTTTACAGGCTGCCGCAAGCTAACGGAGCTCGTCATTCCCGATACCGTCACGAAAATGGAAAGGGGTGTGTTCGCGGGGTGTCTCGCGCTGCAAGCCGTCAAGCTGTCCGACAGTCTCACGGAGATATGCGATTACCTGTTCTCGAACTGCCGGAAGCTTCTTGAAATAAAGCTGCCCGCAGGCTTACAGAGTATAGGTATATGGGCGTTCGCGCGGTGCGTGGAGCTTGAGGAGATAGTCATTCCAGACGGAGTTACCGAAATAAAACGGCAGGCGTTTATGAACTGCGAAAAGCTGAAAACCGTCGTTATCCCCGCTTCGGTCAAGTCGATAAAAAATTACATCTACCGAAAGCAGCCGCCCGAGACCGTTTTCCACGAGTCACCGAACGTCACCGCGGTTGTCGAAAAGGGCTCATACGCCGAGAAATATTGTATCAAAAACGGGATAAATTATCGGCTCGAGGAGGGCGGGAAATGAGCACGCTTGCTGAGCTCAAAAGGCTCTGGAGCTTCAAGCCGACCGACGGCGGCGTGATTATCACGAGCTATAAGGGAAATCAAACGGAGGTCGCCGCGCCCGAGAAAATCGGCAAGGAGGCTGTCGTCGCGATTGGCGCGGGCGCGTTTTGTCCGTTCGCGCGGAGGATAACGTCCGAGATGAAAGCTGCCCGCAGGGCGGTAACAAAAATCACGCTCCCCGAAACCGTCCGCGCAATTGAAAAGGGCGCATTCTGGGCGTGCGAAGCGCTTACAAGCGTGAACATTCCCGCAGGCGTTGAGACGATAAGGGAGAACACCTTCGCGGAGTGCGAAAGCTTGGAAACGCTTGTTATTCCGTCAAGCGTCAAGGCAATCGAACGCCGCGCGTTCTTCGCGTGCGGGGCGCTTACGGCGATTGTCGAAAAGGGCTCATACGCCGAGAAATATTGTATCAAAAACGGGATAAATTATCGGCTCGAGGAGGATAACAAATGAATTACTCGTCATTTCCGCAGGAACAAAAAGCGGAGATCCTCGAAGACGCCGTGATAAACGAAAGCGCGGCGGACATCGCGGACGTGTATAAGGCGCTCGGTCGTATCGAGTTCTCGGCGCGGGCGCTGGGGCTTGCGTGCCGCTTTCGCGGGGCGGAGATCGTGCGGCTTCTTATCGGGCTCGGCGCAACGTTTGACTTCCCGAAGACTGAAGACGCGGAGCGGCTCTATCACGTCACCGCGGGCTTCGGGTGGAGTAACTACCGCACCGATTTTTCGCTGTATCTTCTGAACATCACAAAGCAGATAAAGGGCGCGTGCTGCTGCAAGGGCTTGAAGCTCCTGAAAAGGGTGCCGCGGATCGATAAAAAAGCGTTGACGCAGCTCCCCGACAACGAGCGCGGCGAGGTTCTGCAAGCGCTTTGCGAGAACGCCGATAAGATCTCGTTCTCGCCGTCCGAGCTTATGTACTACGCCGTGTTCGCTCGCGATGAGTTTATCATAAGCGAGCTGAAACGGCTTGGCTACACGCTTTCCGAGCTTCGAGAAGCTCCCATTACAAACGGCGGCACGAATACAGATTATTGGTACGAGTGGCTCTCGATGACGAAAAACCTCTCCGACGAGGACTTCCTGCTTGTAATGAAAATGATGTCCGCGGAAGTCGGGGAAAAATTCCACTGCACGACAAAGCTCTATGATCTAACGAAAAAGCGCTTCGGAGACGCCGAGGCTTTTGAGTTCTTCCTTGACAATTTCAAAATCGAAAAGCTCAACAAAACTCAGATCGTCCGCGATTTGATTGAGATAAACGCCGTCGGGGCGCTGACGAAAATCGAGAAAACCGACTGGCTGAAAAACACGAAGCGCCGCGAGGAAACTATCGCTTACGCACAGGAAAAGGGCGACCGCTTGGAGTGCGTCGCGTGGCTTTTGGACTACAAAAACCGCACCGCCGATCTCGCTGCCGAGCGCCTCAGGGCAGAGAAGAAAATGGAGCGCGAGCTGAACGCTTCCCCGACCTCGGTCGCTATGATGAAGAAAACGTGGAGCTGCAAAAAGCAGGAAAACGGATCACTCATCATCACCAACTATAAGGGAACGGCGACGGAGGTCACCGTTCCGGAGACGATCGGCAAAAGCACCGTTACAGCGATAGGAAACGGCGCGTTTGCGGGCGGCGGCGGGCTTTGCGGCGGCAGGGTCACGTCCTATGCCACATATGAGCAGATGAAAGTGCACCAACAGATAACAAGGCTCGTGATCCCCGAAAGCGTGAACAGCATAGGGATCGGAGCGTTCGCGGATATGCTTGCGCTTACGGAGATCAACATTCCGAACGGCGTTGTTGAGATAGGCTCGGCAGCGTTTTATAATTGCATTGCGCTTGGCGAGCTCGTCATTCCGAAAACCGTACGGAGCATTGGGGAGTATGCGTTCAACCACTGCAACAGGCTCACCGTTGTTGTTGAAAGGAAGTCGTACGCCGAGGAGTATTGCGATAAAAACGGAATAAAATTCAGATATATAAAGGAGGAAAAATGAAGGTAATTATAAACAACAACCAAAAGGGGCTGCTTTTCAAAAACGGAATTCTTGTGGATTTTCTCGGCGCGGGAAAATACCGCGCGGGCGGCTCCAAAACTATCGAAATTCTGCCGCTTGACGAGGAAATAAGCTCGAACAGCGCGACGCTCGCGCAGATACTTACAAAGGTGATCGACCGCTATAAATCCGACGATCTCACAAGCGAGGTCACGGTGAAAAACGGCGAGGTGGCGCTGCATTATGTCGACGGAGTCTTCATCGAGGCGCTGACCGCGGGGCGGCACGCGTTCTGGAAGGAAGCGGGCGCGCATGAGTTCAAAATCTATTCGACAACCGAGCCGAAGATCACCGATATTCCCGCGGCAGTCGCGGCGCGGCTCGGAGCGGGGTTTGTCCTTGATGTGAACATTCCCGCCGAGTGCAAGGCTATCGTCTACTACGACGGCAAACCCGCAGAGTATCTCGACGCGGGGCGTTATTTCTACTGGAACGGCGCGGTCAAGGTCACGACCGCGACCTACAGTATGCGCGTTCAGCAGCTCGACATAAACGGACAGGAAATTCTCACAAAGGACAAGGTCGGCGTACGTGTGAATTTCACGGCGAATTGGAAGATAACCGATCACAAAAAGCTCGCCGAAGCGTACCCGAATATCACCCAGACGCTCTACACCGCCGCTCAGCTCGCGCTGCGGGATTACCTCGGCGGAAAGACAATGGACGAGCTTCTTGCCGACCGCGAGAATATCGGCAATGAAATTCTCGCGGAGCTGAAAAAGCGTACCGCGGATATGTTTGTTGAGATTATTTCCGCGGGAATTAAGGACGTAATTCTTCCGGGCGAGATAAGTGCAATAATGAACAGCGTTCTCGCGGCGGAAAAGCGCGCGCAGGCGAACGTCATCACGCGCCGCGAGGAGGTAGCGTCCACGCGCAGCCTGCTGAATACCGCGAAGCTTATGGACGAAAACGCGACGCTCCGCCGCCTTAAGGAGCTTGAGTACATCGAGAAGATCTGCGAAAACGTAGGCGAGATAACCGTCGACGCGAGAAGCAGCCTGCTCTCCCAGCTCGCGAACATTATCGGAAATAATTCAAGCCAAGAATAAAGCGCAAAACAAAACGCTCCGCTCCGCGGGGCGTTTTGTTTTATTTCCACAAGTTTATGTCCATTTTTTGTGCAAGTATACAAACCTCAAAATCCGCTGTAATATTTCCGAATTTTTTCTGTCTATATAAGTGAAAGCGCAAATAGCGCGAAAAATTTGCGGAAAGGATAATTTATGAAGTACGCCTTAAAAAATCTGATCGCTCTTATAAAAAGTGAAAAATTCATCTTCTCTGTAATGCTGATAAGCATTTTTGTATCAGCGTGGGTCATGGTGTTTTCTTATGGGTTGTATCACAACTATTCCGCAAAGCTGACTGAAGAATCGGGGAAGTCTCGTTATGTCGATCCTATGGTTGCGGACGGAATGACGCTTACGCGCGGAGATTTCGTCCGCTTCCTTAGTGAGGTATCGCCCCAAACACTCGACGCTATTTCCAATATCGTTGTAATGTGTCCCTTTCCCGTCGTGGATGATTTTGGAAACGACGGACGGCTGGATATGGTGTCGAGATTTGTGATACGAAACGGCGCAATTACTCCGTCCACATATATTATTGAATTGTGGAACGAAAAGCATATCCTTCTCTCGGGAAGATATATTTCCAATGAAGAAGAAGCGAACGGCGAAAGAGTGGTTATGATAGACAAGACGCTGCTAAACTCGTACGGTACACTGTTTAAGGGCGAGGAAGCGGCGGTAATAAACGGCGAGGAGTTTAAAATCATAGGCACACACAATACGTCGGAATTCATCGTGCCGCTGTTGTCGATCCCCGAGGATATGACGCTTCGGGAGAATATCTATATCGATTTCGAAAAGCCCGTCACTCGACGCCAATATATCGAGCTTGTAAACACCGCCGAAAGAATTCTGCCCGGAGTGTTGGTTTTCTCCGAACAGGAATTCACCGACGAGCAGAGTGTTCTTATTTATAAAAATATGATCGCGGTGGCAGTGCTGATTGCCGCGCTCACGATCATAAACTTCGCCGTTTTGTATTGCTTTATTTTGAAAAAACGCACACGGACACTTGCCATTATGCGAATTTGTGGCTGTACAAAGGGCAAGGCTCGAAGAATCTGCCTCGGCGAGTGCTGCATGATTTGTATTCCGACTTTTCTGCTTGGAATGTTGACGTATATCCCACTGCTGCACGGCGTGCTCGGAAATATGTTTGAGTATATCGAGGAAGCGTACAGCCCTGCTGTATACGCGCTGCTTTTTGCGGTATTCGTGGGAGTACTTTTGATAGTAATGGGAATTCTGCTGCCTCGGCAAATACGCCGGGACGTAAAGGAGAGTGGCTATGACGCTGTTTAATACCGCTTTGCATAATCTTAAAAAGGATGTTGTCATAAATATTATCGGATTTGTTCAGCTGATTGCGGTTTTCCTTGTTTCTGCCGTCATGATCTCCGCGATAAGCATACGTTACGTTTCTTATAACGCGGTAAAGGGTTTTCTTTCGCAAAAGGGATTTTATATTGTTTTTGATCCCCTGCTGGGAGCGAGGGATTTGGACGTCGATTTGCTCGAGGGTATTTTCTATTCCGAGGACGCGCTTAACACCCGCGTAAATGCCGACAGCGTAGTCTCCGTGCAAGCTGCGGACGCCGCGGGTCTGATTGATTATCCTATTACAAGCGGAAGCGCTATACCAATAAGCTTTTACGACAACGAGCTTCTCTCGAAATGCAAGCCGAGGCTTAAAAGCGGTCGATGGATAAAACAGGGCTCGGACAAGCTGGAGGCTGTCGTCACAGACAATTACGTAACTGATTGGAGAGTTGGCGATACGCTTGTTTTAGATGTGGTGCAATACCCTGACAGGCGCATTATAGAAGTGGAGATCGTCGGGATCGTTGAAGGAAATTCTGAAATTTTCGGATATCATCGCCCGCGAGACGGAAGCGGCGATACATTCCGTTATCTCTTCGATACCCCGAATTCGTATAATTTGAATCACCCTAACCGACCTACGATGATTTCATCCTCGGAAGCGCTCGGGCAGCTTTTCCCCGAACTCCAAACCCGAACAGACTGCGCGTTTTTCTTATTTAACGACGACACTCCCGATGAGGAAATAAAACAAAAAGCAATGCTTGCCGGGGGTCTTAACGGAATGGTAGTTGACGACCTCAATGACCTGAACGAAAATAGCAAGATTTATTTGCGTGACGAGCTTTTAACGCTAATGCCCGTAATCGTTATACTGTTGATTTTGCTGGTAGTAAGCGCGATAAGCGTCTCCGCGATTGCGACGCGCCGCCGCTTAAAGGACTACGCGAAATATTACGTTCTGGGCTTGCGGTGGCAGCAATGCGCGGTCGTAAATCTGCTCCAGGCGCTGATTACGGGTGTTGCGGCGCTGGTCATTTCCGTGGCGGCGCTGTTTGTCGTGAGCCTTACGCCGCTGTCAAAAACCATTACGATAATCTTCAACGCGGGGCTGGTGCTTTCGCTGCTGGGAATTCTCGCGCTGTATCTCGTTTTCTCGATGATAATGCCGCTGCTGATGCTGCGCTCCACAACGCCCAAAGCGTTATTGCAATCCGAGTGAGGAGGATAATATGATAGAAATTTCAAACGTTACAAAAACCTACAATCCCAAAAAGAGCAACGCGTTCACCGCGCTGAAAAACGTTTCGCTGAAGATCGAGGACGGCGAAATGGCGGCGGTCATCGGAAAATCCGGCGCGGGGAAATCCACGCTGCTGCACATTCTTGCGTGCATTGACAACTATCAGGACGGCGAGTACAAAATCGACAGCACGCTTGTAAAGCAGCTTTCCGAGCGGCAGATCGCGAAAATCCGCAATGAGAAAATCGGAATGGTGATGCAGGATTTCGCGCTGATCGAGGACTTTTCCGCCTTGGAAAATGTAATGCTCCCGCTGAATTTCGCGAAGAAGAAAAAGCCGAATCGCCGCGAGCTCGCGCTTTCCGCGCTGAAGTCGGTGGGTATGGAGGAGTTCGCGAAAAAGCCGGTCAGCAAGCTCTCGGGCGGACAGAAGCAGCGCGTCGCGATAGCGAGGGCGATAGTCAACGAGCCGTCGCTTATCCTTGCCGACGAGCCGACCGGCGCTCTCGACACAAAAACCTCCGAGGAAATTATGGGCGTTTTCAAGAAGCTGAACGCCGAGGGGCGGACGATCATTATCGTAACGCACGACCCGCGGGTAGCCGAGCAGTGCGGGAGAGTTATTGAGATTTTAGACGGCGAGATAATTTAAATAAAAAAAAAGCGGAAGCATCAAAAATGCCTCCGCTTTTTTTATATCTCGTTTCGATTTTCAAACGCCTTGACAAGCGTCACGTCGTCGGCGAATTCCAGCGCGCTGCCCGCCGGCAAGCCGTAGGCGAGCCGCGTGACTTTAATTCCCATAGGCTTGATAATCCGCCCGATATACATCGCGGTAGCCTCGCCCTCGACGGTGGGGTTTGTCGCCATAATGACCTCTTTCACATTGCCGAGCCTTGCTATCAGCTCCTTGATTTTGATATCCTCCGCGCCGATGCCGTCCATCGGCGACAGCAGCCCGTGCAGCACGTGATACAGCCCGTCGTAGCCGCCCGCGCGCTCAAACGCCGAAACGTCCTTCGGCGACTCCACAACGCAGATCTGCTCACGCTTGCGGTTCTCGTCCGCGCAGATCTCGCAGGTCTCGCGCTCGGTGAAATTCTGGCAGCACACGCAAAGCCGCACGCTCTGCCGCGCCTTCACGATATTCTCCGCAAACGCCTTAACCTCGTTCTCGGGCAAATTCAGCACATAATATGCCAGCCTCTGCGCGGTTTTTATCCCGACCCCGGGAAGCTTCGCAAACTGCTCCGCCGCCAACGCCAGTGGCAGAGATACAAACTCCGACATTTCAATTTTCCTTTCGTTTTGTGATTTGTGAATTCCCCTAGCCGAGCCGCCTTTGATGCACCCGCAATTTGCCGAAGGCAAATTCGCCGCGAAGCGGCGGTTTTCGCCAAAGGCGAAAACAAGGGCGCGAGGAAACGCTCACCCTCCGGTGTGGCGCTTGCTATTTAGTAACTTGCTTGTGCAGCGAAATCCCTAATATTTAACGCAAAACTCCTCGTCCACGCGAGGATTGTGAAAGTTCCCGGGCAGCTCCTTCTCCTCGCGGGTAAAGTAAACCGCCACCCGCGCGGGACTCTCGGTAATCTTGTCAACGCGCCCGGAGTACAGAAGAATATCCACACCGGAGGGCACATCGGCAGCGGAAGCCGAGCCTATCGTAATGCCGTTTATCTCAACCACGCGGGAGGTCTCCAAATCCACGGGTCGCTCCGGTAAAAGCCCCGCGGCAATCTCATTGGAGTGGATCTCGCTTATCGGAACCATGTCCGAAAGCGCGCGAACCGCAAGCGCTCCGCCGTAGTCCAAATCGGGCGCGTAAAGCGCTGTGATTTTCGTAGCCCCACACTCGCGCAGAACTCCGGATATGCTTTGCGATAACCCGTCGCCACCGCCCGAAATGTACAATCGAGCTGAGCTCCCGTCGAGAATTATAGCGGCGGAGGACGTGGTGCTCCCGATAAAGCGGATTTCACGGCGATTAGCGACTTTAATCGCCGAAATCACCGGAATTATAATCAGCAGCGCCAGAGCGATCTTCCCAAGCCGCACAAAAATCTTCATATCACAGAACGCACAAAGCGTCACGATTATTGCGAGAACCGCCGCCGGGATCCACGCGCCGCGGAAGTCCATCGAAATCACAAGCACGCGCATTTTCCCGAAGAGCTTTATAATGAACGAGGCAAGCCTCATCGCCCAGTCAATCGGCACAGCAAATAACCGCACGTGAATAGCCCCAAGTAAAAGCATAAACGTCATCGCGACCGCCATTAAAGGCGCAAGCAGAATAGACGTGATCGCCCCGACAGGCGCGACGCACTTGAATACAAAAGCGCTTATCGGCGCGGTGCAGATAACCGCGCAAAGCGAGCAGGCAAGTGTCGTGATAATCGGCGTGAGCACGCGCTTTACCGTGTCGGGCTTTTCCTTGATGAATTCGCACAGCTTTGCCGCGATTTCGGGACCAATAACCCCAACGCCGAATACGCCCAAAACCGACATCCAGAACCCCGCGTCCAGAATAGCGGGCGGCGAAATCAGCGGGATTACGGTGAGCGCAATGCAAAGCGAGTTCAAAGTGTTCGCTTTTTTGTGAAGCAAAAGCCCCAGACTGTAAATGAAAAACATCACCGAAGCGCGCAGAACGGACAGCGAAAAGCCGTAAAACAACAGCCCCGCGGGCGCGAATAATAACGAGACCAAAAGCCGAGCCTTGCGGCGTTTCTGCGGAATTATCGAAAGCAGCGCCGCCGCGAAAACCGCAAAGTGCGCTCCCGAAACGGCAGTGTAGTGCGCCGCGCCGCTCACGCGCAAGTATTCCGCGCTCTGCGGGGAAAGCCACTCGTCCTCGCCGAAAAGCATCGCAGACGCAAGCTCGCCACTCTCGCCGAAAACGTTTCGCGCGAGAGCGCCGTAAAAGCTGCCGCGAATTGCCCGAAAGCCGCTCGCGAACGAAAACCCGAGAAATTCCGCCTCGCCGATCTCCGTAATCTCGCCCGAAAGCAAAATCCCCTGCGCGAGGTCTTTAACCGTCGGCTGCGCCGCGTCAAGCTCGATAGTTACCGCCGCGCGGTGGTCTTCAAGAAGAACCTCCCCGCTCAAAAGCCGAAGCTTCACGGACTTGCCTCCTAGCTTCGCCCTCGCGATAAGCTCCTCCGATTGCCCGTAGCGCTTAGTTATCTCCGTAACGCTTATCTCCGTGCTTATCGTCTTTCCCGCAAACGCCCGCACAGGCAGGTAAAATCCCGCCATATACCGCATCATAACAAGCACGCCTAGCATCACCGCCGCTGCGGAAAGCCACGCCGTTTTCTTCTTCGCCAACAAATAAATCAAGGCGGCGGACGCGAGAGCGAAAACTATCGCGCTCGTCAAACCGCCGCCGAAAAATACCGTCAGCATCGCCGCCGCTGCAAACGGCGCCGTCCTCACAAAGGGCAGCGAAAGCAAGGCGGCTTTGTCTCTCTCGATTAAGCCTGACAAAGCGAAATCAGATAAGCCCGGGAAGCGAAACTCCGCCCGTAACCTTCTCCATCTCCGCCGCACCGACGTCCTCTATCTCTTGAATGATCTCGTTTACGCCGCTGATGATGAGATCCTGAAGCATCTCAATGTCGTTCGGGTCAACAACCTCGGGCTTCAGAGTTACGGACTTCAGCTTCTTGTCGCCCGTCATAACAAGCTCAAGAGCGCCGCCGCCAACCTGCTTCGTAAACTCGCGCTGCTCAAGCTCCTCCTGAACGCGCGTGATGTCCTCCTGCATCTTCTGCGCCTTGCGCACCATCTGATTCATATTGGCGTTGCCGCTGTTTGCATATCCCTGTGGAAGTCTTGATTTCATAAATGTGTCCTCCGTTTTTAATTTATTCGTTTTTGCTTTGAACCTCTATCCCAAGCCCGCGAGCCTTGCCCAGCAGACTGTCCAGCTTGCTCTGCTCCTCTTGCTCGGAAGCGCCGCCATCCTCCGCGTTGATTCTGAGCGTGATTTTAAACCCCAGCGCCCCGCAGATCATTTCCTCGACCTTCGCGAGCTCCTCGTCCTTGGCGTTCTCCAACAGCATTTTGTTGCTTGTGAATACGTCCAGAAGCCTCCCCGAAAGCCGCGCCTTTGACCCCGCCAGCATCGTCGCGTGCATAACGCCAAGCTTGGAAACCGCTGTCTGCCACTGCTCGTCCGAGATTTCGTTCGGAGCTTCGGGCTCTTGAATTTCCGGAGCTTTGGGAGCTTCGGGCTCGTTGATTTTGGGCTTTTCCTCTATCGGATAATCGTTGGAAAAAAAGCTGTCCTCCGGCGGATTCGGAGAAGCGTCCTCCCAGGGGGGAGGCTCCTGCGATTGAGGCGGCTCGGAAACAGGCGCTTCCGGAGCTTCCTCCGCGGGCTTTTCGGGCTCCTGCTGAGGCTGACTCGCCGCCTTTATCTTCTCGGTCGTCTGCTTGAGAAGCTCCTCGGTGCGGCGCGCCATTGAACGCTCCCGCTCCGACATCTCCTCGTAGGATTTCGGCACGAAATCAACCTTCGGCGGCACAAGCTTTATATCGGAAGCGGGCGGCTTTGCGCCGACAGCCGGGCGCGAACTGCCCGAATCCGCGTACACCTCGCTGTGGCACATCTTCACAAGGCACATCTCGGCTAAGGTCTTGCGCTGCTTGGTTCGCCCGATATTGTCCGCACATTGCTGTAAAAGCGTCAGGCAGCGGAGAATGTCCGAAAGCTCGTAAAGCCCCGCGATCCCGGCGATTTTGGGGTGATCATCGGGCAGCGCCGACAACAGCTCGACCGCGTCCGGCGCGGTTTTGTAAATCATCAGGTCGCGGTAAAGCCCCGAAAGCTCGTCAATAACCACCGCTAGGTCTTTGGAATTCTTGTGAAGCTCGGACAGCAGCCGAATACAGCCCGCCGCGTCCTGCCGCGCAACGGTTTCCGCAATGCCGAATAAGTGCGCGTTGTCCGAAACGCCCGCGTATTCGCGGACGATCGCGGTCGTAATGCGCTCTCCCGCCGAAACGCATCGGTCGAGAACAGAAAGCGCGTCTCTCATCCCGCCGTCGGAAAGCCGCGAGATAAGCTCCGCCGCGTCGCGGTCAAGCTCGACGTTCTCCTGCGCGGCAACGCGCAAAAGCCGCTCTGTGCTCTCCGCAATCCCCACGCGCTTGAACTCAAACCGCTGGCAGCGCGAGGAAATCGTCGTCGGGACTTTATGAACTTCCGTCGTCGCCAGAATAAACTTGACGTGCTCCGGCGGCTCCTCAAGCGTCTTCAGCAAGGCGTTGAACGCGTCCTTTGACAGCCCGTGCACCTCGTCGATGATGTACACGCGGTATTTGCAGCTGACGGGAGTATAAGCAACCTCGTCGCGAAGCCGCCGAACGTCGTTTACGCTGTTGTTTGAAGCCGCGTCCATTTCCACAATGTCGGTGGCCTCGCCGTCCATGATCTCACGGCAGCGCTCGCATTCAAGGCAGGGGTTTCCGTTTTGAGGATCAAGGCAGTTCACCGCCATCGCCATAATTTTCGCGCAGGTGGTTTTGCCCGTCCCGCGCGAGCCCGTAAACAAATAAGCGTGAGCCGCCGTGCCGCTCGCCACCTGATTTTTCAGCGTGGTCGTTATCTCCTCTTGAGAGATAACATCGTCAAACGTCCGCGGACGGTATTTTCTGTACAGCGCAAGATACAAAGTAATAACCTCCAAATCCGCGCCGTAACGCGCTCTTACCTCTAAACAATGCCCCCGATCATGGAAGCAGACTTGCTGCGGCACACAAAGAAATCCGCTTAATGCTGCTCGGTTCCCCGCCTGACATGGTTCACAGCACTCTGT